>JBOFQC010000471.1:0-8102 GCA_051660725.1 Thermoguttaceae bacterium | reverse complement strand
AGTGCAATTGTAAGCATTGGAAGTATGTTGAAATACGGCCCGAGTGCCAACATTCCCTGTCCGGTGTTGAATGAAGTCCAACCGAACGAATTCCAAAGCCAAGTCCAATTATAAAGCATGTCCGGTGCCGCCAAATCGTTGCACCACCTGAAACGCTCGGTTATCAACGGCGCACCGTATAGTTCGACGTCAATTGAAAGCGACTTGTACAAACCGATAAAAATCGGAAGTTGAATGAAAATACCAAGACAACCACTAAGCGGGTTGAAATTGTGCTTTTTCCACAACTCTTGCTGCGCTTTGCTTTGCGCTTCGAGGTTACCTTTGTATTTTTCCTTGATTTTCTGCATTTCCGGCATGAGCATTGCGTTTTTGGCCGCATTGATTGCCTGTTTTTTACTCATCGGATACATAAGCAGACGTACACAAACCGTCAGCAAAATAATCGCAAGTCCGTAATGGAAAACAAGATACGTTTTGAAAAAGTGAAGCACCCAAAGCATTGGAATTGCGACGAACCAGAACCAACCGTAAGAAATCGTGTTCTGCAGTCCGTAAACGGTCAAAATATTTGGATTCTTTGGACCGGCAAATATTGAGTATTCTCTCGAGAACGAGCTTTTGGCTTCCCCTTCACTTGCGGGTTTCAGTTTTTTGTCTGCACTGTAAGTTCTGAACGAAATGTCAGTCAAACAAGACCAAGCGGTATTATGAACCCCTACCCGAATCGGAATAGAACGGGAGTGCCAAATATCGTCAGCGGTTTCGTCTTTCGGCAATAATGTGCATTGAAAATACTGCGTATCAACACCAAGATATTGTAGCGTGTCATCTTTCCAGGGTTGCCCTTTGAAATTATCATTTGCAATTGTTGTGTTGGCAATTGTTTCAGACGAGCCTTTGTGGAATTTTACGACAATATCCTGCAAACCGTAAGCTCCCCAACCGGGGCCGGTTTTACGGTGATACCAGGCACCTTCCGTTGGTGTTCCGGTTGGTCCGTCAAGTTGGTACGCGACTGTTCGCTCTTTGGTTCCGAGGTTTTTAACACTAATTGAAACGGAGAGGTGGTAACCGCCGTTCGGATTTTTTGCACGGGGGTCGTCCGATTCTTCGCGGTTCGTAAGTCGGTACGTTTTAGTAACTTCGAGCTGCCACATCGGCAAAACGATGCGAAAAACAGCTTCATCCTGTGTTGATGAGACGAGTTCCCAAAAACCGTTACGCATGTTGACCCCTTCAAGTTCGAGGTTCAACGATTCGTCACGCGGAATGACGCCTTTATGTTTTTCATTATGATCTGTGACGCATTTGGGCAATTTCAGCGACAAGTCGTCAATTGTGCTTAACGTACAAAGGTAGGAAAGCTGGTCATGTTTGTCTGGGTCGTAACCGTATAAGCCCCGATACGAATTGTACTGTTCGTAAGTAAGAACTTCGCCAAACGGCCTGACAATATTAATCGGAGCTTCCCGCAGTTTTGCAGTCAGCGTTAAAGTTTCAAAGTCAAGATCGGGCTCGGCTTTTTCATTGCCGGTTTTTTCGTCATTATTTTCATCAGCAATAACGTTTTTCGGTCTTAGAACCCGTAATTCAATACTTTCGCCAGCACCAGTTGCGAGCAGAAAATTCCTAAAAGCTGCAAAAGACGTAATTTCGGTTAATGGAGATTGGGCACCACGTCCGACAACTCCAGCCGCAACGATTATGTCACGCGGTTTCAAACCCGCTTCTTCGGCAGGGGTGCCGGGGCCGACAACTTGAACCGGACAACCTTCTGTCATTGCGCCAAACACTTCGCTGAAACCAGAATCTACAGGATTTGGTTGTGTTGAATCCGGTTCCTGCTCCAATGCGTTTTCCAGTACTTCGTTGTCTTGCGCAACATTTTCAAGTGTTTCGGCAGTATTTTCCGGCAGTTTTGATACGTCCAGCGGAGAAGCGGTGTTTTTAGGTTTGCCGAAAAAGAGAGCTTCTTCTGTTAAATCAGCGACAATTTGGCCGAGATAACCGGTTTTGTCCTGAACGTCACGGTATGCCCGTTGATTCAGTTCAACTCGGGTAACGGCTGCACCGCGGTTCGTCAGCGTTATTAACATCCGGTACGGACTTTTCGGGTCAAGCGAACCAAGAGTCGCGAAAGTCGGCTTGACCAATTTCTGCTGAACTTCGGGTGCGGCCCCTTCAGCCGTTTGGTCACCGTTTTCAGGTTGCGAACCGTCAGTTATTTTTGGTGTATTCTGGTCCTTATTATCTTTTCCATCGCCGTTTTGATTATCTTCTTGCTGAACATTTTTTTCAGCAATTGGGTCTTTTTGAGCTGGCTTATTGAAAAAAGACATCATAACGAAAATCGCAGTTATCATCATCATGAACATAATCATGCTTTGCTGCGAGCTATTTCGTGATTCCGGCAGGAGCGTCGATTGCATTTTTCTTTAACTGTTAAAGAATAAAGTTGTAGGTGATACAAAAACATTATTGAAAATGAAGTTGAATCATACAATAAAAACTAAAATTTAACACCCCCTGCAAGTACAGACGTCTGACACCTGATAGCAGCAAAAGATTTTAGGTAAATGCAGTTGCGGTTTTACGCCACGATGTGGTGAAATTCCCTGTTTCCTACCTTACCCGCCAACTAATGTTGGAGGCTCGCTGTTGGAAGAAGATCACCTTTAATCAGTATATCAGCGTTATTCTGAGTTTTCGTTCCGCCCAATAAATGCAGGATAAGAAGAAAATCGCAGAAAATTCTAAAAAACCCTGCGATTATTAGAATTGTTAAGCCGATACACAAAAAATACAATTCTTTTTACCAGAACAATCCAACTTTTTTGGAGTGAAAAATGCAAGTAAAAGTCTATACGCCCCGGATAATCGAGATTGCGAGCGAATACCTTCCCGCTTTGGCGAAAAGGGCGGCGGACAGTCTCGGCGAACGAGCAAGTGAAATATCGGCAACACGCGGACATTTGGTTCGACAAGCAGTTCAAGACGGACTTCTTCGTGAATTCGACGATTTGGTCGGCGAAGACGGAACCGTTGACCTGGTTTGCGACCCTGGTATGGAAATTCCACTTGAGCTGGAAAACCGTACCCTTACGCTGACCGAACTTTTGGAAGCACTTCATTACAAACGTACTTGGGCTGAGATGAAGTCCAGAAATGAAGCCGCCTAAATACGGTTTGGCTACTGCAAAAGTAATGTTTAAGATTGTGTAAAAAAGCGTTGCAAGCTTTATCCTGTCACGTTACGTTCGTGTTGTGTTGCACCGGTTTTCTTGTCTTTCCAATTTCCCACCCCTATTCCCACACTGAAATATGTCGAACACCTGGTCGCTAACAGAGGTGCTTTCCGGGACCTGTAAAAAGGTGGTAAATGGAGCGCTTATGAATAACGGTGCGCTAATGAATAACGGTAACTTCACCGAACCGCAAACGTGCTCAGCAGAGTCGCAAACAGACGTGAACGAAGAATTTTCGACTTATTCCGACGAAAATGAATGTGTTACCATTCCATTTCAAAGAAAACCAGTTGAAAGTTGTGAAGGAACAAATTCACGTCATTATAACGACGTACCTGCAAGTGATAGCTGGCAGGAAAAATTGGAGTATCCTGGAAACATGACCAATAACAAAGGAAACGAGGAAGTTGAACCTACCGTTTCTTTGGCTATTGGTTCTAAGGTCAATACTTCTCAGCAAAATACGGGAAGTGCTGTTTTACGTGAAGATGCTGAAACTGGTTGGGATCAGGACGCCATTCCGTTTGATAACGGAACAAGCGTAATAGGAGAGCTGATCCTGTCTAATCAGCATCTGACTTTTGACCCGGATGTGATGCTCCGAAGACTGGAAGCTACCAAACCTCGCGTTGTCGAGGAAGTTGTTCCGGTAAAAGTTGAGAAAAAACCAACAGCTGCTTTCAAAAACGCGGCCGCTAAAAACGGTAACGAAGCTATTGGATTTCCTGGCACAATTGACGTGCCGGACGAGCTTTTACAACTCGGAACTTTTTTGCCTGACACACACCAGAACGATAACGATGCGGAAGCGGCTATGCAACTGGAACGCTTGGTTACCGTTTGGCCGTTGTTATCGCATGAAGTTAGATGCAATATTCTTGAAATTTCCGGCGTTTAATTAGACCCGGAGTCCTGCTCATAGGTAGTCCAGTTTCTCCGAAACAGGAGCGACTTTCGGAGAAAGTCGCCTACCAAACAACGCCGAACTAACAATGCCTGAACGGTATGTTCCTCGGCGGCTAGCACGCAAAATAATCATGGCGCTCAGTATTTCTTCCGTTTTACAGCGGGACCCCTCGACATAATGCACTGTCATGCTAGAATGTTCACATCTGTATTGACTTGCAGTGTTGACGCGGGGTAGAGCAGCCCGGTAGCTCGCGAGGCTCATAACCTCGAGGTCGCAGGTTCGAATCCTGTCCCCGCCACTTAATTATACTGTTCCCGGTATAAATTGCATGTTTTCAAGTATTGGGTAAGCTGAAAATAATCAGAACCAAACATTGAAAAATTCGGGTAGCGAGCCGACCAACGGGAGGCGGAACAATTCACGCGAAGCGCACCGCCCATACCGGCTCCGGTTTCTTTGCATTTCTGCGACTCGTCCGTGCCACGGACTTTACTGCACGTTGAGGTTAAAACGCTGATCCAGGATCAGCGGCTAAACATAATTGACAAATTTTATTTGGCTGTTACTACGCATTGTAAAATAATGAAATCTCATCATTGGTTGGCAAAAAGGTCCGGTGCTTTTGAAGCGTCTGGAATTCGTAGGGTTTTTGATCTCGGCGCGAAGCTGACAAATCCGATCAATCTTTCAATTGGACAGCCTGACTTTGATCTTCCCGAAGCGGCAAGAAAAGCGGCAGTTGAAGCAATTGAAACGAAAAAAGGTGGTTACACGCCGACTCAAGGTTTGGCTTTGCTTCGTGAAAAACTCAGAGCGAAAGTTGATAGCAAATACCACCACGCTGACCGAGACATTTTTCTTGCAAGTGGCACAAGTGGTGCGTTGACTTTGGCAATGCTTGTCACCGCTGAAGAAGGTGACGAAATTATCTTCTTTGATCCGTATTTCGTGATGTACGACGCCCTGATTAAAATGGTCGGAGCGACGCCGGTTGTTGTTGACACCTACCCGGATTTCAAGTTCGACGTACAAAAAATTGCCGACGCTATAACACCACGAACAAAAGCGATTATTTTCAATTCGCCGGCAAATCCCCACGGAATCGTTGCCACTCGTGAAGAGGTGAAAGCCGTTGCCGAGCTTGCGAAGGAAAAAGATATTCTGCTAATCAGTGACGAGATTTACAGCACGTTCTGCTACACGGAGTTTGTTTCGCCTGCCGAATACAACGAAGACGTACTCGTTCTTGACGGTTTCAGCAAATCGCACGGAATGCCTGGCTGGCGCGTCGGTTTCGCTCACGGCCCGAAAGTTATAATCGAGCAAATGCTCAAATTTCAGCAGTACACATTTGTTTGTTCACCGCAAGTCGGTCAGTGGGCGGCCTTGGCGGCTCTTGACGTTGACATGACACCGCAGGTTGAGATTTACAAACACAAGCGGGACATGCTTTACGATTCGTTGTGCAACGACTACGAGATAATCAAGCCGGAAGGAGCGTTTTACATGTTCCCGAAAGCGCCGTGGGGAACAGCAACGGAGTTCGTGGAGTGCGCAATCAACGAATTTTCAATGTTGATAATCCCCGGCAACGTGTTCAGTCGGCGTGACACAAATTTCCGTATTTCGTATGCCGCCACTGACGAAACGATACAGCGTGGTATCGAAGCGTTCAAAAAATTAGCCGCAAAGAAAACGAAATAAAACCCAGCCAAATGTATATTTGTCTTTTTCGTTTAACCGCTGATCTAGGATCAGCGGTTTTGTTCTAACAAATTGACTTCTGCTGGGGTAAGTCAGTACACAAATTATGCAGATTTTTTTCTTCCGACACCGCGATTCCGACGATTACCGTGAAATAGCGGCTGTTGAAGATTCTGTACTTGCGGAAAATATCCCTTCAGTTTCAGAACAAGCGAAAACATCTCAGTCGGTTCACGTGTTTCCGCATCTTTATGATATAAGCGAAAGAGACAAAGTAATAGTCGAAACGCTTAAAAGTTGTCCCGGCCCGATAACCGTTTATTCCTGGTTGCCGAGTCGGGCCGCTTTTTGGACGCTACGAAAACTCGGCGTAACAGCTGAACTTACATGTCACGAAATCGGAAGTGAGCAGAAGATAAATATTCCAGACGTTTCGCAATCTAAAAGCGAGAACCGCCGCTGGTATCCGGTAATAGACTACGACAAATGCGTCGGCTGCCTCGAATGTGTAAACTACTGTTTGTTCGGAGTTTACATTGTTGACGCCAATGCCAAGCCGTTGGTCGAACAGCCCGATTCGTGTCGGGACGGTTGCCCAGCCTGTGCCCGTGTATGTCCCGGTAAAGCGATTATGTTCCCCGAATATAACGACCCTGTAATTTCAGGCCGCCTTGAATCCGTAATCCCCGACCCACTCGACGAACTTATAGACAGTGTGTAGTGGGTGAACAGGTGATAGGGTGAGCAGGGGACCTGCCGTCGAGGCGTGAATAGGTCGGCTCGCTTCTCACCTATTCACCTGTTCACCTGTTCACCTATTCACCTTCCACCCAATGAACGTACTTTACGAAGACAATCATTTATTAGTGGTATGTAAGCGGGTTGGGCTTGCGACTATGGGGTTGGCGGAGGGTGAGGAAACACTTCTTACAGTTGCGAAGGAATATATCAAGCGGAAATACAACAAGCCGGGAAACGTTTACCTCGGAGTCGTGAGCAGATTGGACGTGCCGGTTTCCGGCGTTGTGTTGTTCGCCAGAACTTCAAAAGCGGCTGATCGGATAAACCAGCAGTTCCGTGACCGTGAGGTGGACAAGGATTATCTGGCTCTGGTTGAAGGAGCGATTAATCCGAAAGAGGATGAGTGCGTCGATTGGATAGCCGAGGATAAAAGGCACAGGCAAGTTTGGGTGACGCAAAATCCAAACGGTAACGAAACAAAAAAATCAGGCGGTGACCGTTTCGCACCCTCAGAAAAACGTCTTGATCCGAACTCTTCGGTTAAAGAAGCGAAACTTACGTACAAATTTCTAAAACGTGCCGGGCAGCACTCTTTGATTTCAGTGCAGCTTGGAACTGGCCGTAAGCATCAGATACGGTTGCAGCTTGCGCACCGCGGCTTTCCGATTTTGGGTGACAGAAAGTACGGCTCGAAAGTTCACATAGAAACCGGCATCACTTTGCATGCCGAGAAGCTGTCTGTGAAACATCCGATAACCGGCGAAGAGTTGACTTTCACGGCTCCGGTCCCGGATTTTTGGAAAAAATGGCTGTGAAAATCGTATTACTCTTCCTTTTATGTTCTGGATATGTTAGAATAACGGTTTGTTTTTTACCGCCAACAATAACTAATTTGAAAGGACAACCCCCGTGTCAACTTCGTCTTCAAAATTGGACGCACTTTTTTCTCCAAAATCAATAGCAGTAATCGGAGCATCAACCCGAACAGGTACAGTTGGAAGCGACCTTCTTAACAACCTGATACGTGACAAATTCAACGGAAAGATTTTCCCGGTCAATCCCAAAGTAACAGAACTTATGGGACTCAAAACTTATGCGAGTCTGACCGACATTCCCGAACCGGTTGATCTTGCGGTTCTAATTGTACCGGCAAAAGCAGTGCCCGGTATCGTTGAAGAGAGCAAAAATAAAGGTGTTAAAGGAATGATTATTATTTCCGCCGGCTTCAAGGAAACCGGACATGACGGAGCCGAAGCGGAAAAAGCCTTGACCGCACAAGTTCGTGCAGCTGGCATTCCACTTATCGGTCCAAACTGTCTCGGCGTCATCAACGGAAACCCGGATGTTCGGATGAACGCAACTTTCGCTTCTAAAATATGCTCTTACGGTAACCTCGGTTTCTTCTCCCAAAGTGGTGCTCTTTGTACTTCGGTTCTTGATTATGCAGAAGCCCGTCAGATGGGATTCAGCAAGTTCGTCAGCTTCGGTAACAAAGCAGA
>JBOFQC010000470.1:0-3060 GCA_051660725.1 Thermoguttaceae bacterium | reverse complement strand
TCAGGGGGAGTTCGGGTGGTCGCTTCCGCATCGTACAGTTGCGGAAATCGAGAATCTCAAACCGCTCATTTCCGAGGCGGGTATAAATTGGTTGAAAATTCCAATGTGGCAAAGTACGAACACCACACAGAAAGAGTGGGAACGGCTTTCTAATCTTTGCGAATGGATGTCACACAGCGCAAACATAACGCCGGTTGGACTTTTTACTGATCCGCCGCCTGAGGTGCTTGATAAAATTCTTGGCACCGACCCAACGCAGCGTCAAACCTCGGTGCCAAAAGTTGCCGAGATTTTCAGCAGTGCGCAGGAAACGTGGTATCCGTCAATTGAACCGACACTGTTACGACTTGCACTGGTCCGGCATTGGCAACTTGGAGACGACGAAGATACAAGCATAACGGAACTTGACCCGTTGATGCCGCAAATTGATGCCGTTCGTGCCGCTCTCGAAACGGTTGCCGCCGGTTCTTCGATTGGTTTTGCGTGGGATTGGACCCGAAATGTTCCGTTGACGTTTTCTGCGGCAAGACAAACGGAATTGGATAACATGAGGCAAAATTCGCAAAACCAGCCTGGCAACGGGCAACCACTTGATACACAAGGAGTTCCGCAGACGCCGCCGTTTAAATTTGTACGTGACGGCAAGGAATTTTTATCTCTTTCAACGCCTGATCCGCTTACGTATCTCGAACTTGAGTATTATCTGCCGGCAAGTGAGAGCAGTAATTGTGACGCATTCGTTGTACTCAGGCCGATATCAAAGCAGGAATACTCCTTGGAAAACCGGATAATGGATATGGTTCAAAGGATGTTGACCGCAAAGATACTTGGTGCCAAAGCGACTTTTGTTCCGGAACCGTTTGATAATGATACCGGTTTGATGAACGCAAACGGAACTCCCGGCGAACTGCTTTTACCGTGGCGCACGACATCATTAATGGTGTCGGGTAAGAATTACGTCGGTGAAATCACATTGCCGCAAAAAAGCAACAATATGATTTTTGAGGGTGACACCGACGGGGTGATGGTCGTTTGGAATAACGGTGCCACTTTGGATAATCCGGTAAATGAAATACTGTATCTCGGCAATGACTGCGAAATCGTAGATTTGTGGGGAAAGCGGACGAAGCTCCTCCGTGAAGGAAAGTCGCAAATTGTTCCGGCTGGGCCACTTCCGCAGTTTATTACTGGTGTCAACAAAGACGTAACGAGATTCCGCCAAGCGTTTGAATTGGAAAAAAAGAGTATTCCAAGCGAGTTTGGCCCGAAGATACCGAACAGCTTTACGTTTAAAAACATTATTGGCGGCGGTTTAGGCGGGGAATTAAAATTAGTTGCACCGCCTTCATGGCAACTTGACCCGGTAACTGTTCCAATCAATCTGGCAGAAGGAGAAACGTTGACGCAGCCGTTTGACATCACTTTGACGCCGCGAGCAACGAGTGGTTCTCAGCCGTTCAGGGTTGATTTTCAATTGGAAGGGGTGTCACCTGGTGCGGAGGAATTCAGCGTTTACGACCAAATTGATGTTGGTGACGGTGACATATATCTCGAACCGCCGGTTACCCGCCTTAATCCGAAAACGAACGAGTTGGAAGTTTACCAGGCGTTGATTAATGATACCGACCAGGCGGTGTCGTTCCGTTGTACGCTGAATATCCCCGGTGCGCAGCAGCAAAAGTACACAATTACAAATCAAGGGTTCGGACGTATTGATCACACATACGTTATCAAAAACGGTCAGCGGTTCGTAGGCAAGCAACTTTCAATTACTGCCCGAGAATTTGGAAGCGGTAACCGAACCCTACGCTGCGAATTCCAAGCAACAAAATAATATTTTAGACGTTAGACTTCTGACGTTCGATTTCAAAACGTCTAACGTCTGAAGTCTAGCGTCTAACATCTACTATGCGTATAACTCCTGTAACATCTGAAACGCTTCGTGAGTCGTTGGAACTTGCGTTTAATTTCCTCGACGAAGTCGAAAGGTGCGCGCGAGTGCAAGCATTCCACGACCAATACGAACACGGACAGCTTCGGATTAACGGAATGTTTGCTGCGTACGTTGGTAATGAAAATGACGCCGCAGATTCAAATATGTCATGCACGGAAAAGTTGGCGGGCGCGATTTTTTCACAGGACCGAAATGACGGAACGGTATTAGTGGTGCCGCCCGGTGTGCGGATTCCGGAAGCGATTACTGAAAAATTTGGCGAGTCGGAGCGGGTGTTGCTTGAACGTGAAATCCGACTGGCTCTTTACAACCGGGTGAATGAGTATCTGCAAGAAACCGGTGCGGATATAGAAGTGCTGCTTATTGATGATATCGGGCAAGTTGATGTAGAAGAGATTACAACCAGTACGGAACAAGGTGGTGCCGGTTTCAAATTGTTATCTGAGCTTGCGTATCTTTGCGCGGACGAATCTGCGTTTCCATTTGTGCTGGGGAAAAGCCGATTAAAATTCGAGCCGATGCGTGTCACGGAGTCAGTGGATTTGACAGCCGACCCGAGTTTTCGAGAAATGGCCGAGTTGGTCGAGCATACTTACATTGACACCGCCGACTTTCCGGAGCTTAGCGGCATCACGCCGGCGGAAGAAATATTGAACGGGTACAAGTTCAACGGTGTTTTTAACGGTAATCTTTGGTTTTTCATAAAAAGTGACGGAGAAAACATCGGGGCGTTAATCTTGACGGAGCAGGAAGACGCCGACCAGTTGGAACTTACATACATGGGACTGGTGCCGGAACAGCGGAGCAAAGGTTTCGGACCGCAAATTGTCCAATTCGCTCTTTGGACGGCTAAGAATTTACGTAAAAAATTCGTGATCGTTTCCGTTGACGCGAAGAATTATCCCGCAGTCAAATCGTACCAAAAGAGCGGATTTAGAATCTGGGACCGCAAAAGCCTTTTCGTTAAGTTTTTAAAAGAGAAAAAAGAGTAAGAAGATAATTCTTGCATGGTAAAAGTTTGCCGCCGAGCCGCAATTTAGGTAACATTGAGCAGCCAATACATTTTACCGCTACACAACCGACGTGAACGACCGTGTGGTCTAAAT
>JBOFQC010000469.1:0-2763 GCA_051660725.1 Thermoguttaceae bacterium | reverse complement strand
GGGCTTTTGCCGCCAAATGCCGAAAAAGCGGCACTTAATCGGCAACTTTGCGAAAAACTCAAGAAGTATCTGCTCGAAACTGACGGACACGCTTTTGTGCTTTTCACAAGTTATACGCAGCTTAAAGCCGTTGTTCAGGATTTGACAAGCTGGTTGAGTGAGCAAAATATGCTTATTCTCAGTCAGGCTGAAGGAACTCCGCGTAGTAAAATGCTCGAAAAATTCAAGGAGACGCCACGAAGTGTCCTTTTCGGCACGGATAGTTTCTGGCAGGGAGTCGACGTGCCGGGTGACGCTCTGCAAAACGTGATTATAACGAAACTACCTTTTGCGGTACCGGACCAACCGCTTATTGAAGCAAGACTGGAACAAATACAGCAAGCTGGCGGAAATCCGTTCAGGGACTACCAATTACCAAACGCTATATTAAAATTCAAGCAGGGATTCGGACGACTTATCCGAACTAAAACGGACACGGGAATCGTTGTTTTACTTGACCCGAGGATTCACACCCATTCATACGGCAAAGAATTCCTCGCAGCACTCCCAAAGTGTAAAGTAAGGATTGATGGGTGAGCAGGAGACCTGCCGTCCAGGCAAACCGCTTCGCGTGAAGCAAACCGCCTCTCGTTAGTCGGCTTGCTTCACCCTATTCACCCTATTCACCTGTTCACCTTACCACCTTTTTAAAAATGGAACACGAGATAAAATTTAGAGTACGTTATCAGGAGACGGACCAAATGGGGGTCGTCTATCACGGTAATTATTTCCAGTATTTCGAGATGGGTCGGACAGAGATGCTCCGGGACAACGGCATTACGTACCGCGAAATGGACGAGGCAGGCGAATTCTGCGTCGTGGTGCAAGTGGATTGTTCGTATAAAAAACCGGCAAAGTACGACGATTTATTGACTTTAAAAACGCATGTTAAGCGGATCACCCGGGTGAAAATCGAACACGAACATTTTCTGTTCCGAGGCGACGAACTGCTCGCAATTGGACACATAACGCTTGCCGTTGTAGATCGGGAAGGAAACATCAAACGTGTTCCTGATTGGATGAAACCGGAAGAATGAAAACCGCCGTCGTGTTAATGGCCACGCATTTTAGAGAAAGCAAGACTCGGCAAATTGTCGGAATTTCCAATGTTCAAAAAAGGAATACTCACAAGCGGCGACCAGAAAATCCTCGCGGTTTTTTTGGTTCTTGTTTTGCTAATTTTTATTCCAATTGCTTTTAATTCGGGTAGTCGGGAACTTAACGAACTCGAAGCGTCAACGCAGCAAAAGAGCGAGCTGCCTGTTTTTCAGGTGAATCTTAACACCGCAACGGAAGCCGAGCTTTCGCTGCTTCCTGGAATCGGCCCGAAACTTGCCGTTGCAATAATCGAGTACCGAAACGCAAACGGCAATTTCACGCAAACACAAGACGTGAAAAAGGTTAAAGGGATCGCGGACAAAAAATTCGCACAAATCGAAAAATTCTTGAGGCTGTAAAATGTTACCAGCAAATATTGCCGTTGGCATCCGGTCCGAATCAAATAAGCAATTCTATTGGTGCGAATTCTGATTGCTTCGACGATATTGGTTCGGCGTGACACCAACTTCTCGTCTAAAAAATCGCATGAAATATTGCGGGTCAACGATTCCAAGCAGCGGTCCAATTGATGTATACTATCCACCGGAACAGGGCTCCAGACTAACAGAAATGAAAAAATTTTCACGCAAAATTTAGCTGGTACTCAGTAGTAATCCAATTTCTTCGAAACTGGAGCGATTTTCGGAGAAAGTCGCTTACCATGTAAAACAACAGCTGTAAAATTTTTTGTAAACAGCAGTAAATTAAAGTTGTCACTCACTCAAGGTCGGGGCCAGTGATTCTTTCGCCTGCACGCTGCCTTGCTTGATCCTCACGGTTGAAAGTGCCGTAAAATAATGCGTTTGAATCAATCCACGTGTTTATCCGGTCCCACTCCTCAGGTGAAAGTTTTACTTCGTAATGTCCTGCGTCAAGTAGTTTAACCATTGGACTCACGCGTGCTCCGAACCGGTTCGGTTCAGTCAGCGGTTCGTAATTTCCCTCAGGCATTGACCAAGCGGTATACGAGACATGCGGTGTCAACGCATTATACGATTTTGAAAACGCACCATCAGGTTCGTCACTTAATATTAAGCCGCCATTTTTGTCTTCGCTTTTCTCATTGTGACACGAAACGCAATGTTTGTCGAGAACCGGTTGCACCAGAAGCGGATAACTAAACGGCTTGCTTCCGTCAGGTCCCGGCGTAATAACAGACGGAGGTCGCTGTATTGCAATTGCCGCAGCGCTCCCTGTAAACGTCTGCATCCGATGTTCATGGCAGCCGACGCAGCTCATGTTTTCGCCCGGTTGAAGGTACGTTAGACTTCGCATCGTTTGCACGGCCCGTCCGTTGGCATCCAGAGCTTGGAACAGCACCGGTACTTTTGCCGGGAACTCGAAAAACGCGCTGCCGTCCTCTTCGACTGGTATGGTTCCGAGCACCTGTTTACCAGGCGACGCGAAAGCGGCACCAACCATTGGATCATTGGCGTTTGGCGTCGTTTTTGGCAAAACTTGAATTAAGCGTAGTGCCGTAATTTTATTCTCGTCACCTCCCGGCAACTTCGGCCAACTTTCGTACACGTTTTGTAAATAAAACGTGCCCGTTTCGTCGTCCGTGACGCCGTGAAGACCGCTGTTTAACACCGGCGGACTCTGCCGGGGAGCGAGCGGTTTTGCCCA
>JBOFQC010000468.1:0-3677 GCA_051660725.1 Thermoguttaceae bacterium | reverse complement strand
CAGTGGATCGGGAGCTGAATTGACACCAAGCAGTTTTGCCAATGTCCCACCATTTTTTAATGTCATCCAAAGCGGCAACTGCGGTACGTTTTGCTCCGACGCCGTGGTGTCTTTTTGCAGCAGTGAAAAGTCGTTGACGTTTTCTGGAATCTCTTTTCGTGGGGCGGATGTATTGAGGTTATCAACATTTGTGTCAGACGAATTTTGTGTTTGCGAGCTGCTAACATTATTCGCTGATGTTTCTTGTGAAACTTTGGTTCCTTCACTTCGTACCAAATCAACGATTTCTTTACGGTCTTTACTCTTATACTGCTCGACTGTCATCCGCAATTCTTTACTGTCAAGTGAAACGATAAGTTCATTGTTGGCAAGCCGATTTCCATTTTCATCTGTGATTTTTATAGAAAAATTGTCACGTGACTCCGGGTATCCGAGGTTAGATGTTCCAACACTATTTTCGTATCCCAAACGGTCACGAACATAAGTTTCTTTATACATGCCTTGTAAAACCGAATCTGAATTTATCAGTTTCTCGATTTCTGACATGCTTTCGGGAGAAAAATCATGATTTCTGTTAGCCGTCACATAGAATGTTCGCAAGTTTTCGTCATAAAACAAATCCGGTCTGTCCTGTACATTTGGGTCTGCGTTTTTGGAAATAAAGACGCCTTCCAGATGCAAGCTGGTCGCTTTCATACCATGCAACGCAGGTGAATCAGATTGATCAATCAGGGTTTGCAAACGATCAAGAAATGTTTTTCGATTATCCAGTGACATACTTCCCAGTCCGACCTGATCGACGGATTTTATTGTCAAGTCTATTGGTTGCGTGTCGACGTAAGGACCACGACTGATTTCTTTTCCGTTTACATCATATTGGACAACTTCAACGGGTTGTGTTTCAGGAGCCTTCCACATGGTCCCATTTGAGTAATACGACTCGACACCAGGCACGGAAAATGACATTCCATATTCATCCACGTTCCAGATACCGGTATTTAATATTTCGTGTCCTTGCAGAGCTTCGTAACCTTGCTGAAAAGTCCATGAGGTTTGAGAGTTTTTACTAAGCAAATCTCTCATCTTGTCGGACAATTTGGACATGTCAACTGGTTCAAGGCCGAATAATTTAGCTTCTTCGGAGATGTCGAGAATATCATTATATGCGGATTTCGAAACATCCGGGGTTCCTTGAGGTTTATTCGCAGAACCATTTTCCGCATTCTTTGCCGCACTCCGGGAAGAAGATGTTGATGTACCAAAAGAAGCTGACGAAAGATAATTATGTCCTACTGAAGTCATGGTAAATAAAAAGTTAGGTATTCTTAAGCATCTTTTCCCGTATGATTTACGCTGTCTTGCCCACTTTGCCTAAACAAGCATGATCTCATCTTGTATGGTATTTTTACAGCTTTAAGTTACAAAAATACACGAGTTAAGTCCATTTCAAGACAGAACTTATCGTATTGAAATATATCGTACAGTTCTCGAAAAGAAGTTGAATTGCATGGAAGAGAAATTCGAAATTCGAAGTTTTATTCAAAATCGTATTGATTATCGCAGTAGTAGTGATTGTGCGTAAGTGTTAGCGATTTTTGAATTACACTGTAAAGCGGTATTTCATACGTTTCGTGGAAAGTGTCCCGCCTTGCTCCATGACGTGGATAGGTCGCCTCTATTTCCCGATTTTTTCAATGTTTGGTACTGATTATCTTCAGTAACCCTACATTAGAAAACATGCGGTTTTTGCTTGGGAGGGCATATACAAAAGCAGGTTGATAATCCCGGTCCATGTATTATAATACTAATAATACAATTTCTAATCGTAATGCTCCTTTTCTCCTTTTCTGCAACGTATAAAAATGCCAAACACCTCAGGTGCGTCTAAGCATAATACTGCATCACCGCCGCGCAGTATGTTCCAGTTTTTTTTCGATGAACTTCTTGAAGGCGTCGAAGTTTTCCGCGATAACCATCTTGTTTTTGCAAATAAAACGGCATGTAACATGTTCCGTTACGAATATGAAGAAGTGCTCGGACATACCCCGTTCGAGGTTGTTAATTGGAAAAACCGCTTATCAGAAAATTCAAAAAGCGTTATTACTCTTGAAAAAATCAGCCGTTTTTTTGAAGCCGCAGATACAGGCTTGTCGCAAAATTTTGAAACTGAATATTGCGTAGACAACAATTTTCTTTTTTTTGAACGGTACCTTCACGCAGAAGAATGGGAAGGCAAAAAATTATTTTTTCTGAAGTCCGTTGATAAAACAAAACTTCTGCGAGTGGAAGAGGATGAACAAGTTTTAAACGACATCTTCAACGGCATACAAGATGGGTTAATGATTGTCGACAAAAACCTTCTCGTTCACCGTGTAAATAAACAGCTTCACGAGCAAATTCCGGAATTACAACCCGGCAGGTTGACATGTTACGAAAGTATCGTCGGAATCGACGAGCCGTGCGACTTTTGTCCTTGCTTGAAAACATTTAAAGACGGACAAAAACACGTATACAATTATTATAATCCGAATCTCAAGTTGTGGTATGAACTGTCCACGTTTCCAATTCATGATCGGCGAACAGGTGAAATCACACGTGCAATTGAGTTTATACGTAACATCAATGAGCAGCAGCTTCAACAAATAGCTTTACAGCAACGTGAAAAGCTGTTTGAAGCGATTCTTAATACGTCAAGAGATGGTATATTTGCGACGTCCGGTCCTGGAAGCAACAAGCATACAAATCCAAGATTCGTAAGTATTTTTGGCGAACAAGCCGAAAGTTTCAAGAGCGATGATGCGGAGTTGGTTTGTGCGGTGTGCCGTGATGTTCTTGTTAATCCCGAAGTATTTATCAACGCAATAACCAAGTTAAGAGATACGCAAACGCACCAGGATGCTTTTTTAGAGTTCAAAGACGGACGCAGGTACGAATGGCATGGAATATCAGTTAAAACCGGATTGGGCCCTGATGGTTACACAAGAATATGGAAGTTCCATGACGTTACTGAAAAATATAACAGCGACCAAATAATCAAACAAAGTGAAGAACGGTATCGAACACTTTTTTCATCTTTAGCTAGCAGTTTTATTTTACTGGATATTGTTCGTGACGAAGCGGATAACCCTGTTAATTACCGCGTGTCGGAGGTTAATCCGATGTTTCTTGAAAAGGTGCCGTATCCAAAAGAAATGATTGTCGGAAGTATGCTTCTGGATATTTTTAAGAGAGTTCAAGTTCTATCTGAAGATTACGGCGACAAATGGTGGACGGGAATTGATAAAACCGCTATTACCGGTGAACCGGGCGTGTATCATTTGTACGCGCCGGAAGCCGCTCCGAACGTTTATCAGGAAGCGAGTGTTTTTCGCTCCGGTTATAATCAAATCGGCATTATTTTAAACGATGAAACATTGAGAGTGCAGTCGGAAAAGTCACTGAAAACAATGAGATTGGTCATTGATCACATTTCGCTTCCTGTTCTTTGGCTGTCACTTGAAGGGAAAATCATATACACGAATCTGGAAACCAAGGATGTTCTCGGAATCAAACCATCAGAAACGCTGATCGGTCAATTTATATGGGAATACGATAAAAATTTCGAATCGGCATATTGGCCCGATTTTTGCTCTAAAGTTATCAACCGAAAAACCTTGAAGTTCGAAACACACATGATT
>JBOFQC010000467.1:0-4361 GCA_051660725.1 Thermoguttaceae bacterium | reverse complement strand
TCGAAATGCGTGTCTTCGTACTCCGAAACAGGGGCGGCAGTTTGCGAGCCACTTCTGGCTGACAATGCCGAACTGTTCGAGGACGTTCCTGACCCGATTTCCAGATTGCCGAAAAGGTCAGACATACCGCTGGGGTCTTGTCCCCCCGTGTCTGTAATAATTATCCCTTCAGCGGCCAGCTCGTCAATAAAATCTTCTGACACACTATTATTCGCTGGTTTCTTCGCAACCAAAGAGTAAACTCCGTAAAGAGCGAAAAGAACCAATACGAATAAAAAAACTGTTTTTGTTTGCTTCACGACTGTCCTCCTTGACAGGCATAAATAATTGATGATGGTATACTGCGCTCAGCACAAACCGCATGTTTTCCAATGTAGGCAATCTGAAAACAATCACTGCCAAACATGAAAAACTAGCGAAAATAGCCGACCAACGGGAGGCGGAACACTT
This sequence comes from Thermoguttaceae bacterium, assembly GCA_051660725.1. GTDB lineage: Bacteria > Planctomycetota > Planctomycetia > Pirellulales > Thermoguttaceae > JAVBSX01. The sequence continues at coordinate 3,911 of JBOFQC010000467.1, read as the reverse complement.
CACGCGAAGCGCACCGCCCATACCGGGCTCCGGTGTAAAATTCGACGTTTAGTCGATTTGGCATTGGATTTACCGTCAAAACTTAGCGAAAATCTCTGTTTTGAAAAAAGTTTTTCGCGTTAAAATGGGGCTTTAGGGCTCCTATTTCGGGCAAAATAATGCCAATAGGGTAGAAACTTACAATATTTTATATATTAGTTCCAGAGCAAAATACTGATATTCTTAAAAAAAGCAGAAAATATTGCTTTTTCACATTATTTTGGTTTAATGGCGTATACGGGTGAAAAGAAAAATGTTATATTTTTAATTATGTTTATCCGAATTTATTCAAACGAAAGTAATTTTTAAAAGATAGAACTGGAATGCTTGAACGAGAGAACACTAATCCGTCAGAAATATCAGAATCGTCCGATACAAACTCGTCAGAAGATAAAAGCCGTTATGGAAACTTTACTGGCGTAGAGACGCTTATAAAACATACGCAGGAACAACGAGGAACTTTCGAAACGCAAGCTCCTCCAATTGCGTCTGGAGGGACAACGACAACGGTCCGGCATTTGGAGAATCCCGGCGAATACCGAAAAGACTGGGATAAAATAGGCGCTGACGTCTATATTGATGCCGCGTATGAAAAATTGCGGTTGATTTTCGTTGGAATCCTAATTGTTCCCGTTTTGTATTTGTCCTATTTCACCGCCGTTGGCGACATTGTAACAACTTGGTGGCGAGTTCAGGATTATACTCATGGTTTCGTAATAATTCCATTGGTGGTATATTTTCTGTGGATACGTTTCGATACTTATCCCGGAACGGAAAAGAAACTGTGTTGGTTAGGATTACTGCCGATGCTGTTCTCGTGTTGCGCGAGGTACTTCGGTTCATTATTGTATATGGATGCTGTAGAACAGTGGTCCATACTTTTTTGGATACTCGGAGTAGTTTGGTTTTTCTACGGAACAAAGGTGTTTATTTGGGCACTTCCGTCATTGTCGTTCCTCTGTTTTATGTTTCCGCTTCCTTACTCATACGAGGTTCGGATGCGGCAGGAGTTGCAACTTATTGCGGCAAAATTTGCGGCATTTATTTTGCAGGTTCTCGGTCAGCCAGCAGTGAACATAAGAACTACAATTTACATGGGAACCAACGCAATTGGCGTTGAGGGTGCGTGTTCAGGCATACGGTTTTTAATAAGTTTTTATGCAATAGCGATTGGAACGATTTTACTGCTAAGGCGTCCCTGGTACCAGAATTTGATTCTGCTTTTAGCCGTGTTTCCAATTGCGTTGTTCGTTAATGCCTGTCGAATTTCGCTCACCGCGATCATGATTATGTATTTCTCGACTTGGCTCCAGTCGATTGCGAAAGTAAATCAGAGTGTAGGAGCCGTTGCGGATAAAATATCGGGGTATGTAACAATTGGTTTTGCGTTTGTGGTTTTCGCGATATTTATGTTTTACCTTACCCGAGTGTTTAGGAAAGTTAACGTTCTGAGTAGTAAATAATAGCCAATTGCGTTTATCTGCTGATATTGAGCAGTATTTTCAACTTGGCAGATTTACTCTTGATGAAGTGTAGAGCCGGTTTCGGTAAAGCACAACACATCCAATACAATCAAAGTACAGTACAATGTCAGTTGATAATAGTGTTATTGTTGGTAACAGCGGTGATGTAGGTGCTCCAGGAGTGCCATATCGTAATAGCTATTCCTCGTTTCAACAAGCAATGCCAGAAACGTCGCAGGGGAGCGGTATGTCGCCGCAAGTTTTACTCCTTCTGCTTATCTCTGCGATTAAAAGGTGTTGGCAATGGGCCTTGTTTCTTGGCTTGATTTTCGGTGCAATCACAGCTGCGGTTGCGTATTATTGCTATCCTTTGAAGTACGAGGCCAAAGCGACTTTTATTGCTTATTCGGTTGCTCCGTACATCGTCAATAAAATAGACGACGCAACACGTGGTGAGTACGATACTTTTCTCAGCACGCAGTTTGAAATGATAAAAAGCAACGCAATTCTTGAAAAAATTCTTCAGAATAAAGCCATCGCTGAGATTCCAGAGCTCCGTAAATCGCAGGACCCAATTAAGTGGCTAAGAAAAAAAATAGCTATTTCGCGAGTTGGAAAATCACAATTATTTGAGATCGCCTTTTATGATAAAGATCCGCAAGCCGCACTTGAAGTTGTAAAAGCTCTCTCGGCCGCATTTGTAGAACGATATGTTACAGTGAATAGCGGTTTTTCAACCGAACTTATCGATCAACTGAAAAACGAGAAAAATTTGAAAACCGCTGAAGTAAAAAAACTGAAAGATCAAATTACCGCTTTGATGAAAAAGTCTGCCGGTGAAAGTGGAACCGCATTTGGTCCGAGTTCATTTGGTCCGGCCGCCAGTGCTTTTCCGCAAGAATCAATCGCAAAAGAACTGGTTCTTGCAGAAGCGAAATTGGAATCGTTGAAAATCGAACTTGAAGTTGCTAAAAGATTCGATCCAAAAGGCGAGGAAATGCCTGAGTTATTGCTTCGAAAAGCCATTACTTCAGATCCGAATTATCTCGGGCTGACTCAGGAAATTCAAGCCCTTAAAACTCGTATCGACGTGATGTCGCAAAGAGTGAAAGATAACGATTCGGGAATTGTCGATTTGCGAAATCAGTTAAGAGATAGTGAATCTGCACTTAAAGAGCTGGAAAAAGACTTGCGTTCTTCGAAAGTTTTGGATTTGCAGAGTGAACTTGAGCTTGAAGTAAAACGCGATCTTTGGGCAAAAGAAGCTGCAATAAAAAGCCAACAAATAACAGTTGATATTCTCAGGGATAAAGTGCAACAACAGACAACTCAAGCAGTTGGTGTAACTGGTGAGCAAGCAACGCTTATATTTTTGCAGCGTGAGTACGATCAGGAGGCCAATGTACTTGAACAGATTTCGCTCAGATTGTCCTCTTTGGATACTGAACGGACTGCTCCCTCACGTATAAAAGAAGACAGTCCCCCTGTTTTGCCTAAAGAGCCGAACACGAAAATGCGGGTTCCAATGACGGCAATGGCAGGGCTAGGCATGTTTTTTATGCCATTTGGTATAGGTATTTTATTGGAAATCATGCGTCCACGTTTATATCACGTGTCGCAGGTTCGAGCCTTGATTCCCGGTGTTTTAATCGGTGAAATCATGGAACCGCCAGTTGCGTGGATTCGTGGTGCTTCTTTTAGACGACGTCTTGCAAGATACCGGGAAAGTGTACATAATTGGTGTACGCACCTGCTCCTTGCCGATCCTTTCAGGCAGTACCAAACGCTCGCTGTTGCCAGTGTTTCAGGCGACGACGGAAAGACATTTTTGGCAATTCAGGTAGCGACTGCAATGGCGCAAATGAAAAGCGGACCGGTTCTGCTCATTGACGGTGACATGCGTATTGGACGCTTGCACTTATTATTTGGAAACGAAGAGCCCGGGCCGGGACTTGCCGAAGTTCTGTCTTTCAGACGAGGTATTGGTGAAGCAGTGGTTTTAAATGAAAAGGAACCGAACCTGCACTTGTTGTCGGCTGGAAACTTGGACGTTTCTCCTTATGAACTGTTGGGAGATGGGCGTTTCCGTGAACTTTTGGACACTTTGTCTACGCATTACGCACTGATTTTGGTTGTGTTACCGCCGGTAGCGCACGCCGCTGAGTCGCTCATGATGGCCGCCAGCGTCGATTCGGTGATTTTGTGTGTCAGGCAAAGCCAAACAGTTATGGGCGCTATGTTAGATGTGTATCGTAAACTTGTCACGACTGGAAGTCATGTTGATGGAATTGTTGTAAAGGATATACCTTACTACCAAATGGCAGGAAAAAGCGGAGGGTATTCTGACAAAATTGAACAGATTCGCCTCGCTCACTTGCTACAACATACAGATTAGGCTAAAGCGATTTG
>JBOFQC010000466.1:0-4907 GCA_051660725.1 Thermoguttaceae bacterium | reverse complement strand
GGTAGTCGGCATTTGATACCGTGCCAGAATTTCCGTCACGTATACATATTTGCCGTCAGGTGAAATACAAATTCCATGTAAACTTGAGCTGCCGTTTGGTAATCTGATGTTTTTAACTTCGCCGCTTGCGAGGTCAACGGATGTGACTTCACTGGCAACGTCGAAAGAGTCGGCGGGGTCGTTGGGCAGGAAGTTAATAGCGAACAAAGTTTTTCCGTCCGGTGTAATCGCTGACGCCATTGGTTCACGAATGGTTTTGAATTCCCGACCTGTTTTTTTCAATTCGGGAACTTCAAACTCCGCAATGCTGTTTACGAATCTATTACATACGTATATTTTTTTCCCGTCCGGTGAAATTGAAAGACCTCGCGGCGAATGGCCGGCAGCAACACTTTTTTCGACTTTACCGGTTTGCGTATTGATTGCTTCAATATTTCCGCGGGCTTCTCCAGTAGTTACGTAAAGTGTCTTTTCATCCGGTGTCAACACCATGCTAAACGGCATGTTGCCGACTTTAAAAGTGTCAATAATTGAATCATTTGCCGTGTCAAGAACTACGATTTCATCAGCGTCGTGGTTTAAGACGTAAACCTTTTTCCCATCTTTTGTTGCAGCCAATTGGTAAGGAGACTTATAATCAGCCGCAAAAACTGAACTGGTGAATAGCGAAAGACAAATAATACACAAAATTCTACTCATAACAATTTCTCCTAACAGGTTATATTAAAGTTATACCGGAGCCCGGTATGGGCGGTACGCTTCGCGTTGAGTGTCTCGCCTCCCGTTGGTCGGCTTTTTTCCCGAGTTTTTTAATGTTTGGTACTGAATATCTCCAGTCTGCCCTATATTAGAAAACATGCAGTTTTTGCCGAGCGACAGTATATTTAAGCGTTATCTTTTTAGTTCAAATTATATGAAAAACTCTAATTTGTTAAGTATAAAAAATTAGCTGGTGCTAAGAACTATGTAACAGGTTCTTCGTCAAGTTCGACAAAATCGCCGGGTATCGCCCGCAAAATTTCGTCAGCACTTGTGATACCGTCATCAAGTTTCTGCTGCGCGTCGGCACGCAAATCAATCATGCCTTGCTGCACGGCGGTTTTGTGGATCAAGTGTGCCGAAGCGCCTTGTCGGATTAAACGCTTGATATCAGGGGTTGCCCGTAAAACTTCGCCAACAGCAACGCGTCCGGCATAACCGGTATTCAAACAGTGCGGACATCCGCCGGGAATGTGAATTCGACGTAAAACACCTTCCCCCTCCAATATTGTGTTGCCAACCGAATCTTCTCCGATACCGTCAGAATCAGGCTCAAATGCTTCCAACGGGATTTTACAATCGGGACATAATTTCCGCACCAACCGTTGCGTAATGATTCCAAGTAAGCTGGAAGCTAAAAATTGCGGCTTGACGCCAAGGACAATCATTGCTTCACAAGCTCCGGCTGTAGAACCGGCGTGCGAAGTAGCGAAAACCAGCTGTCCGCTGTTTGCGGCTCGCACAACAATGTCGGCTGTTTGCGGGTCTCGAATCTCACCCACCATTATAACATCCGGTGATTGGCGTAAAACACCACGAAGCAGGTCGGGAAAATCAACTCCACGCCGTAAATTTACTTGCGATTGGTGGATACCTTCCAGCGTGTATTCAATTGGGTCCTCGAGAGTATGAATTTTTCTGGTCCCGTCGTTAAGAAAATTCAAAGCAGCGTAAAGCGTCGTTGTCTTACCCATACCAGTTGGACCGGTTACCAAAATCAAACCGCCGGGCCTGTTCATAAGCGACATGAGCCGCATGTAATTTGTTGGGTGAAAACCTATATCCTCCACGCTCAGAAGCATCTTTTCCCGATCCAAAACGCGAATTGCCATGTCTTCGCCGTGTAAAGTCGGCAAAGTTGAAAGTCGTAAATCGAGTGAACGGCCAATCGTAAGCGGCACTGTTATTCGGCCATCTTGCGGAAACGGCGAACGGGAAACGTCCATGTCCGCGGTTGCTTTTATATGACTTATGAGCCGGAGTCCGTCTTCTTTTACGAGCATGCCCCAAGAACAAACCGAACCCATATACCGAACACCGATATCAACCCTGTCATCGCGACACGTTAGAAACAAGTCGCTTGCCGAGATGCGAAGAACTTCATTTAGTAATGTGTCGAAAAAACCTTCAACATCTGTTCCGTCAAGGCTCTCAGCAAATTGAACCTCCGATAAATCAATTTTTGTGACCGGTCTCGGCATTGATTTCATTAGGTTACTCCACGTTAATAAGTCGTAATATTCGTAATACATCAGTGTTCGACAAACAATGCGCCGAACTAATATTGACATTTGCGAAAATGTGAGCAGGTTGGTCAAGTTAAAACGCTCACTCCTAAACTTTGCGCCCCCGTTTATCAGCGCCTTGAAATGTCGAGGAGTAAATTATTTTGAAAACATCAATTAACTCTAGTATACCGGAAATTTTTACCAAAAAAAATACCCCAAATAAGTTTTCGTTGTAATTTTCTGAGTTAAACCAAAACCAAGTACAAACCCGAGTTTGGTACGGGTACAAAATGATAAACCGCTGCTCCAATATCAGCGGCTATACCGGAGCCTGGTATGGGCGGGAACCTGCGGCTCAGACATAAGTAGCTCCGTTTCATTCGTTCGCCAATGCTTTTGCTACCGGAGTTTTAAGCACGAAAAGTGACGAAACTAGATTCGAAATAATTCCGACAACGAAAAGACCAAGACAAACAACAGCAAATTGCTGAACAAACGATGTGAAATTTACTCCTCTTTCGGACACATCACCAACAAACATAAGTTGCGGAAAAATTGCCCAGAAAGCTGTAACGCTGCCAATCATTACACCCTGAAAAAGTAAATATGTACTTTCAAAAAACAGGAGCGAAATAACACGTTTTTTCGAGAAACCGAAACTTTGCATAAGTGCCAACTCTTTACGCCGCTTGGTTACGTTTCGTAATTGCACAACCGCAAGACCAAATGTTCCGAGCAGAATACCGATTCCTCCCAAGCTCTTAAAAGTTGCCAAATAAGTGTTTTGCACGGCAAAAAGACGCGCCAACCGACTTTTCGTAGGCTCAAGTGTCAGGCCAAAATCACCAATTGTGTCGGTCAACACCCGTTTAATGTCCGCATTTTGCTCCGGAATGTTAGTGGTACTCGATTCGTTTTTCAGTTGAACAAGGAAAAAATTGTATCCGCTCACTTCCGGAAAAAGTTGAACCAGATTTTTTTCACTCATTAAAATATCACCCTGCAAAAGCGAATTCGTTAGTAAAGCGGCAACTTTGCATCTGATTTTGTCCCCTTTTCCGTCTTCGATTTCGTAGATTTCGCCGACCCCTTTGTACAAGTGGAGCGAATACATTGCGGTGTTTGCATCAAGAATAACCGGCACCACTTTTACACCGTCCTTGTCGGTTGTGATAGATTCTTCAAGCAGCGCCCACTTTTCATTCTTGTCTTCTTTTCCGCCAAGTGTTCGCGAGAAGAATCCGCCCCGCTCAACAAACGAGTTCGGCACCCCCAGAATTCGTGGCGTCTTCGGCTGGTACAAATTCAAGCAGCCAGCGTTGTCACCCGGTCTGACTCTGAACGAATAGATTTTGGTATCATGTGAATACAACAGCTGCGAATCGCTCGTTTGCATGCTGAGTTTATCTCGTCCCTCCTCGGTGTTTAGATCGAAATAAACCGGCAACAGCGTCTCGGCAACATACGTGAAGCCGCCAGTGCTTTGAATGTCTGCAGAATCAAGCTTAAAAGCACTCACTGAAAGCACAAGAAAAATCGTTGACGCCAGCAGCCCGACGCAAAGTATGCTTTGCGTTGCGTTTCTAGACGCATTTGATACCGCAAATTGGTAAAGCGTTGGAATCGCAAAAGCCTTGTCTTGGGTTTTGGCTTTGTCTTTATTTTTATTAAGCAACGTATCACGCAGTTGATATAAATACAAACATAAAATTAACATTCCCGCAAGGAAAAATGACACCGCGTTTCCTTCACACACAAAAAAAAGCGTGAGGATACAGATTACAAGAATAAACCAAGCAAACGTGTAACTTGTTATGATTTTACGCAAGCCGGCGTAATTGCCTTTTTTCTTGCTTTCCAGACGACTATTTATTACCGTTTCGTCAGTAACTCCGTTAATTAACGAAAGCACGGACCGTTTACGCAAACTTCTAAGAGAAACGAAAATAACGCAAACCGCCAACACAACGGAACTGGCAAACCCGACATTCAAACTGAATGCCGTGATATGAAGTGTCAGGAACGGCGTCACAATTGCTTCTACCCACCAGTGAGTAAGTCCGTAAATCATCAGATTTGCGTAAGCGACCCCAAACGGCACTCCAATCAGTCCGCCGACAACTGCGATTATGACACCTTCAATTGTGAGAATCTGGAAAATCCGTCTTCGTGTCAAGCCAACAGCAAGTAACGTGCCGAGTTGAGTCACCTTGCGTTCAACCGAAAGCTGGAATAAAAGAGCAACCAGCATAAGAGCCGCTGCAATTATGAAAAAGCTGAACGAAATAAAAAGCACGTTAAACGGCGTAGTGCCAGTTGACGCTTGTAAACCAAGCTGTTTCACCGGTTGGAATACAAATCCGAAATCTGACGCCATGTCCTGAAGTTTTTTGGCAGTGTTTTCAGTGTTCTGTGTTTTTACCAAGACGTTTTTGCCGGCTTCATTTTTATTTACATCAAGAATAAAAGTCGTGGTGTCACCAAACCGGCTTCCCCAGAGTTTTCGGCCTGTTTCCAACGAAACAAAAGCTTTCGGCGTCGTACGGTGTTCGTCCCAGTATTGCTCGTCTTTGTCACGAATCTTTTTTGCGTCAAACGGAAATGGCGGGTTCCAGTTGGATAATGATTTGGCGTCAGAAA
>JBOFQC010000465.1:0-7043 GCA_051660725.1 Thermoguttaceae bacterium | reverse complement strand
CCGGTGTCACTTCACTTCAACCACGCCGTCTGTGACGGTAAGGACGCCGCCGAGTTTTATGCGAATTTACAACATTATCTGAACGAACAATTTTAATTTTCCCCCCACTTTAACAAAAGGAGACTTATTTATGGCAAGGCAATTTAACATGAATACCGTTTTTCGCGCTGCTGAAAGAACACTGTTGCGCGAGTTTTTCAAGCGATTCGGAGTAGATGTCACCGGTGAAATCAACTGGGAAAGTACCAAAACCCGTGAAATCGAGGTATTTCAGAAACTTTTTGACTCGCTTCCAAAGCAAAAGCGTAATTCCGCCGAAAGTACGCTGCGGCATATTCATGCGATTGCGTGTGAAAACGGGATGGAAGCACTCGCTGATGCGGCAACGAAGCTCATGACGAGCGAGCAGTGGAACGAATACTTCCATTCCGAAACCAACCTGTACACAAAATCGCTCGCGGCTTGGCTTGACAATCCGGAGATATTTGACACCGCTTATCAATTTCTGCAAGTAGAATCTTTGGCATGGTGGCGGAAACGGGTGGATTTGCCGAAAATCATGCCGTTGTTTGATGATGACACCAAGTCTGCTCTCCAAAATGCTATACAAGAATTTTTCCGCGAGCAGCAAGGACGTGGTTTTGTGTGTACCGTTGAAATGCGGGAACGAGCAAACGGAACGTATTATTTCTTCGCCTACCCGGACGACTATGTGCAAGATACGTTGAGCCACGACGAGCATAACACGCTTGTACATAAGACGATACGGCAGACGTTTGAGGTAGTTTTTGCTTACGACAGCATTGAGGGAAGCTCTGATTTGCACGCAAAAATTCCGAAAAAGCTGCGGGAACAACTTGAAGCGATTTTTTTGAAACACATTCTCGACGTGTCTCCACAGAAAGACGAACGCGAGCCGTACCAGCTTAATATGCTGCTTGATCCAGATTTTACGTTGCACGCTGAACCGGAAGATGGTGTCAGTTTTAATGTTACGGCATTGACGCTTTCATGGACGGATCAAAAAGAAGATGTCACATTTTATTCGCGGCTTTCACGGACAGCACGAGAAAGAGCGATGGGCAGCACGTTGCAACTGCCGATACAGTGTGCAACGGTAACGCAGGCGAAAATCCGCATGGAACGGCGACCACCGGAGGGTGGGCGGAAGCAGTCGCTGACGTTCGACGTAAAAACTCCGTTTTCCTGCACGCTAAAAAATCAGAATCCAGAATTGGTTGAACTTGCACATAAATACTTGAAACAATGGGGGATAGAACATGACACCGAAATTACAAAATCCGTTACAAATAGCGTTCGGGAAGCTGCTTTGCCGGTGGTCGGATAAAAACGGAGGGCGTTATTCGCCGCTACGTTATGACCGCAAGTCGGAAATCGAGACACTCGTTGAAACCGGTTGGCTACAGACTTCGACGGATGCGGACTGGTACGCTTGCGATTGCGGCAATAGTTGTGAACTGCATCGCATTGACATCAATGGAAAGGAAGCGTTGTTCGCCACTTGCGAAGACTGTGGTTCTTGCTGCGTAGAGCCGCACGAGCTGCGGCGTTGGGAAGTTATCGGGCCGGTTTTTATCAATCGAATTTCAACAGCGTTGGGGTTCGGTTCGCCGTATTCCCATAAAAATCACCATTAGAGTAATAGTCATTCTTTTGACCGTACTGGTTCACAAATAAACCGGCTTCAGCCCAGCCACCAAACTCCCAGAGATTGGCTTTTTTTCCGCAAATCGGGTCACATGCAACTGCTTTGCATTGAGTACATTCGGATAACACGCCCGCTTTGGCTTCTGGTAGTACGGCATTAGATAGCGTCATCACTGTCATGATGCCGAGACATTTGCTTAAAAAAGTTTTCATCGGCCTATTCCAAGTTTTTTGAGAGAAAACTCCAATTTTGTTTTAATCGTCACTGGGGCTTATCTGATTTGAAACTACTTTACGATGACGACATATCCTTCTTTACCGTTGCAGATTAACATTGTTTGTCGGCTCGATTTGTGACCGGAAGTGCCTTTTGAGGATTTGCTACTTGAAAGTTATCAAGGCAGTGTTGTCCGCCGCAACAAGCACCGGGAACTCGGCTGCACCGCCGAACAGTTCGCCGAAAAATCCACCAAATGGTTCGTCGCTGGAAAGCCACCGCGATGCCGAAGCTTGATCCCGAAACCGCCCTGCGAATCGAACTCGAAGAAAAAGAACTTAAGCAACTCCAAAAAGAGCTCGCTCGTCTGAAAAAGAAAGGTTAGGGGACCGTTGGGAAGTGAAAATAGCGAGTTCACCCCAAAAAGCAGCCCATTCGCCGCCGGTCGGTAATAGATTAAAGCCGCTTTCGTCCTCTAAAATAAGGGGGAAACCTTTGTCCGCAGCTTTTTTTTAAGTTTCGCCCAAACATATCTTCGTCAGTGATTAAACTCTTTTTACGACCGCTTTGGTGAGTGACTTTTCGGCTTTTTGTAAGTGACGCCAAGCTGTTTTAATAACTGGCGAATATAATCGACACTGTATTTTTTGTTATATTTTCTGGCAATGATCGCACTCACACGAGCGGAATTCCAGCACTCGTTTTCGTAACCGGCAGCTATGGCACCGGCATCAATAATTTCGACAAGTTCGGTTTTCTGCTCGGCAGTCAACTTCGATTGACGACCGCTTCCGGGCTTCCGAACGAGAGCAGCAAAACCGTTTTTTTCGATTAAATTCTTCCAGTCGTACACCGTGCTGGTATCGACGCCGAGAATATCGGCTATTTCGCGCGGTGCGTACCCTTTTTGTAAAAGTTTGCCGCCTTGGACGCGTTTGCGAGCTTGGTCCGATATGTTTTGAGTTTTTTTAGTTGCCATGCTTGCGTATACGCACGACCCGAAGGAAATGTATGAAATATTTTTGGAAATTTACCACCGAAAAGCGGCCCATTCGTCGCCGTTGAGAAGAAGTCAGTCACCCCTTGAAATATAAGGGATTTGCCGAGTAGATGCTATTCCCCGTTCTCTTCCCGGTTCTCTGTAGGCATGTCATCTACGTGCGCTTCGGTGCGCTAAAAAAAGATGAGATTCTTCGTTTTTGGGAGAAAACGGACCGGTTTTCGGGTTCGCCGCAGCCCGTAAAAATTAGGGCGAAACGCTGAAAGCCGCTATTTTCCGGGCTTTTGTAAAAATGGGCGATACAGGATTCGAACCTGTGACCTTCTGGGTGTAAACCAGACGCTCTAACCAACTGAGCTAATCGCCCCTGCTTTTTTCGCTTTATTATTAGTAAAATATGCAGATCCGTGTAAAGATGCAACTTCCACGTACTATTACATGCAAATCTTGTAATTATAATTTCCGCTCATTTTATGCGAAAATTAGTTCCTTACAACCCCCACACAAGAATTACATAATAAATATTCTGTTTTTTATGCAGCACTCATGTGTCTGTAAATTACCAGAGTTAATAAATTATCCAATTCAAACAGCTTCTGCCCACCAATAAATGCATACACATGTTTGTCAATCTACAAGCGGTAATGGAAATACTCGGCTCGGTTCATGTTCGGCTTGCATTATCGCTTCTAACCTTTTCAGTATCTCAGGTTGATTGTCCGAAATGTTCCGGGTTTCATACGGATCATTCTTTAAATCGTACAACTCCGTTCGGTAATCCTCAAGCGTTTTACCCTCCTGCTTTGCTTTCGCCAATGCCGTCCTAACCGCTTTGTAATCGCCCGAGATAACCATTTGCTGCCCTCCATAACCTGGTGACTCCCGGTACAAAAAATTACGGTCAGGTTGATCCACTCCTAAAAGCATCTTCGCGAAACTGACACCGTCAACCTTGGATGCAAGTTCCGATAAATTCGTACGACCTTCTTGCGTAATGTTGACACCCTGTGTCGAATCCGAAAGTTCAAGCAACGTTGGCAGCCAATCCTCAAATCCCGTAACACGATCCGTGACAGAACCAGAAGTTATTTTGTTGCCCCAAGTTACAACACACGGCACAACAAGCCCTCCTTCGTACATTGAACCTTTCCGACCTCTAAATCCAGCACCGGAATTGAAAAAAACATCATCCGTTCCGCCAAGCTTGTCGTACAGTGGCCCATTATCACTAGTGAATACAATTATGGTATTATCGTAAATCCCTTCTTGTTTAAGCAATGCGATTAATTTTCCGATGTGATTATCCAACCGAGTAACCATTGCCGCATAAGCTGCTCGTGGTGTCAAATGTGGTGTATAACCCCGATCACCTGTGTACGGCATCTCATCCCATATATCTTTATACTCTTCAAGCGAATCGTTTGGAACCTGCAAAGCTAAATGCGGAACCGTTGTCGGATAATACAGGAAAAAAGGCTCGTGTTTGTGCTCCTTCACAAATCGTAAAGCCTGCTCTGATATCATGTCGGGGCTGTAATTCTCACCAACGAACCTTTCGTAAACAGCCGGATCATTAGGATCATCTTCCGGTTTTAACTTTGCATGAGCAGGAGCGGCAACTTTATTAATTACGACTTTCTCATCGTTGTCCCAGAGATATTCCGGATAATATGTGTGAGCCTGTCGTTGGCAATTATAGCCGTAAAACCTGTCGAATCCAAACTTTAGGGGGGCACTTTCCGTTCCAGGAGCACCAAGTCCCCATTTTCCAAAACCCCCGACTTTGTATCCACGTTTTTTAAGCTCCGAAACAAGCGTGACACTGTCCGGCCCGATTGGTATCGGAAACTGCCCTTCCGGCTGTATTTCCTTATTATCACGAATGTATGCGTGCCCAGGATGTAAACCAGTCATTAATACACAACGAGACGGAGCGCACACGTTATTACCAGCGTAGTGTCTCGTGAACTTAATTCCGGCATCAGCGAGTTTGTCGATTTCTGGTGTTTTAATTTTCTTTTGACCGTAACACCCCAAGTCACCATACCCGAGGTCGTCCGCCAAAATAAACACAATGTTAGGACGTGCATTTGATGTTTCACTCGCATTTTGGAGATATTCCGCGGCGTTTAGCAAGCCAACCTGAATAAATGGTGACGCCAAATTAAAGAACAACAAAACAACGCAAGCAATCACGCAATACGTTAATATCCATGCTAAAGTGTTATAATTCAATGTGTTATCTGAACGTAAATTTTCTTTGTTTATTAACATTGGTGATAAATTTCTGATGTTTATTGTTTGCTACCTCTAACTATGAGATAAATTTTAAGTAAATACTTTTGTTAGACCATAAATTATTTTTACCCGTTCACGGATTTTGCATATGTTCTATGCAGAAGAAGAGGCGTGGCGGCACGGCTAGAAATTGTTACATTGGGATCAACGTTGGTGGTTTGCCACCATAAAGATAGGTCGTTACACATTCATGTAAGAACTCAATCAAATTCCTGCCCTGCTTGCGGTATGTTGACACCACCATCCAAAATCGTTCATTCCATTCGTTTCCGGCGACACTTCGGCTCCCTTGCGTTACATGACGGTCCAGTACCAGTGTCAGAATTTCACGTTCAGCGACATTATTCGTCGGCTCGATTGACTGAGCATCAATAAACAAAAAATAGCTCGCTCCGTGCTCGCGAAATCGCTTCGGCATCTGCCATGCAGGCATACAACAACTTCGTTGCGGTCGATACATGGCGTCATCGGATTTTAGCAACAGCTAAGCGCAGCAACGTGAAGCGATACCATTCGAGGGCGAAGCCTACTGCGATGCAACTGCAAGTTGCCGTAAGTCTTGGTGTCACTCAAGGTCGTCAGGAACTTGATTTCTCGGATCAAATGCGACCAGCAAAATTGGAAAAGCGTCTCCGTTTCCTTTCGGTATTTCAAGTAGGCCGAGTAGAAATCACTGCTGATGGTGCCAAGAAAGTCCTCGCCAAGAACATCATACATAAAGTCTTTGATTGTACGATAAGATGTGTGACACCGCCCTTTGAGATAGGCTGTGAGTGTGGTAAGTTTCGGACAGAAAAGCCCAGATTTGACGATTTTTTCTGGAAGTGGTGCAAGGTGATAACATTGGAAATGATCGAACCAGTATCTGAGTTGTTGATACTCAGTAACGACAACTGGCTTTTCGACGAGTTCGATCTGCTGCGTGATTTTCGGCTCATTTTTTTGTAGAGAGAGTTTATGTCCGCAGTCGGGACAATTTGTGAGATCAAGCTTGACAATGGAGTCAACGAGGTCTGGCGTTATGGGTTTGCGGAGGTTTTGTTTGTGACCTTTTTGGGCACCGATTTTCTGTTTGGCAATGTTGCCGTTTTCGTCTTTTAGCTTTGGTTTTTGAGGTTTAACGATGTCGGAGGAGGGATTTTTCGAGGACGATTTCGAGTTTTTTTCGAGCACGGCAATGCGCTGGAGCAATTTTTTGGCGAGACCTTCTAGTTCGGCGCTACGTTTGTCTTTTGCGTCCATGCCACAATGTACCACACTTTCTATGTTTGATGCAATACCACTTTTTAGCGTGAACGGATACGCCAAAACTTATCGCAAGGAGCAACAGAATCAGCCGCGAGCATTGAGGGAATAACGGCATCCATGAGTGAAATCGGTGGGCAAACCACCGCAAACGCGAAGAACGCAACCGAAGCCAATCAACTTGCAAAACAAGCAAATGACACTGAAGTTAACGGTCAGAAAATGATGCAGCAGATGATCGAATCAATGGCAAGCATCACAAAGAATTCGCAGGAAGTACAAAAAGTGGTGAAAGTGATTGACGATATTTCATTCCAAACGAATTTGCTTGCACTCAATGCCGCCGTTGAAGCAGCTCGCGCCGGGCAACACGGAAAAGGATTCGCTGTGGTCGCCGAAGAAGTGCGAAACCTAGCTGCACGAAGTGCCAAAGCGGCTGCCGAAACGACCCAAATGATAGAAAACAATAGCAAGCAGATTAATGAAGGAGCCGGTATTGCATCGCATACGGCAGACACTAAATGAAATTGTGTTCCAAGAGACGAAAGTGGCGTCACTGATTGGTGAGATTGCAAAGGCGAGCAACGAGCAGGCACAAGGAGTGTCACAAGTGTC
>JBOFQC010000464.1:0-5769 GCA_051660725.1 Thermoguttaceae bacterium | reverse complement strand
TGTATAGGCATCGTCCTTGTCTCCAATTGAAGCAGCGTACGACAAACCACCCGTCAAAACAGAGTGTAAAGCGGTTTGTTCAATGAACGGAAGCAGCGACACGTGAGCACTGTAAATGTCAGTTCCGTGCATCCGTTCGTTATTATTTACGTCTGGATGCCTGTAGGCTTGCGTCCAATCCGGGTCCCAACCGTGGAACGGAAAACGATTCTTCGCATCATGGAACGTGTGTAATGCCAAACCAATTTGTTTCAAATTGTTCGAACACTGCATACGTCTTGCCGCTTCGCGAGCAGCCTGTACTGCTGGCAAAAGGAGCGCAATCAATATACCAATAATGGCTATAACCACTAACAGCTCAACAAGTGTAAAAGCTGATCGTTTATAGTTTGGGCTACCTTTCGCAGCTATATTTAGGTTGTTTGGGTTAAAGTTTGTCATTGTTTTTTCCTCCATAAATTTCAATCATAAGTTTTTACAGCAAAACCTGTTAAAAAATTCGCGCAAAAAAATTTTTTTCTTTTTTTACTGGCTTAATTGTAAAAAATTGTTACAACAAAGCAGAATGTTTTCACTAAGTTAGCTGCGTCAAATAATTAACACATAATATCGCAGTGGCTGTCCAGAGCGAATTTCGCATTTTACCGAGCCTTATGGAGGACACAAGGCCCCCGTGTGGGAGAATAAAAGCATTGAAAACCGTTGATCGACATAAAAACAAGTAAATTAAACTTTTGCGAACAAAAAAATTAGTAATCAAGGACTGCATTATTACTTGTTGAGTGATCTTAGGGTTTGTTTTCCCTGCCGTGTAAATTACGATTTATTATTTGCTGCGGGGTCACCATCAACGACACAGGAAATGTTTCCGGATAAAAAATTATGTTTTATAACTTTGAAAATTTTTTCAGTTATATGTTGAAATAATTTAATATTACGTCGAAATCACATCGGCAACAATTACAAATATACTGTACAACGGCATAAAACTTACCGTTTCCGATCTTGGTTGTGCGATTTTTAGTAACCGAACCCATAAAAGTTCGAGAAACCGAAACGACCTATTCATGCCTCGACGGCAGGTCGCGGGAGGTGGAACACTTCCACGAAGCGTGTAAAAATACCGTTTAAAGGTTTAACATAAAAATTTTACCGGGAAAAACCAACAAATTAACTTTAACCCAAAGGCATGGTTGCTTTTTCAAGGCATTGTGGTAAAATTTAACAAGAGTGTATAACCACGCTAACCAACACAACTCAACCACAGATGAGCAAACTTAACGAAGAAAATTTCAAATTGGGGATCACTTTCGACGACGTTCTTCTCGAACCGAGATACAGTGAAATCGTTCCCTCTGAAGTAGATGTAAGCACATTTCTTACACGTCGAATACGTCTGACTATTCCATTTCTTAGCTCCCCAATGGACACGGTTACTGAGCGTAACATGGCAGTCGCATTAGCCCAGGAAGGCGGAATTGGAATCATACATAAGAACATGACAATTGATAAACAGGCGGAAGAAGTTGCTCAAGTAAAGCGCACCGCTAATGGAATTATTTCCGAGCCCGCTTGCCTTCCGCCGACAGCCAAAGCCGCTGAAGCTCGGAAAATTATGGGACATCAAAATGTCTCAGGTGTTCCAATTGTTGACAAAAACGGCGCTTTATGCGGTATTATCACACGCCGCGATCTTCGCTTTTTAGAAAATTGGGATGTTCCGATATCCGAGGTTATGACGTCAAATAATCTTGTAACGGCCACGGGAAAAGTATCACTTATACAGGCTGAAAAGATTTTAATGGAAAAAAAAGTGGAGAAATTGCTCCTGATTGACGAAAATAACAGACTAACGGGCCTTATAACGATTAAGGACATTGATATGCTTCGCCGCTACCCCAAAGCATGTAAAGATGGGAAAGGTAGGCTGCGTGTAGGAGCTGCTGTAGGTGTTCATGACTACGAACGCATTGAACGCTTGATTGAAGAAGGTGTCGATGTCTTGGTTGTGGACAGTGCTCATGGGCACTCCGCAAATGTGTTGAGTACCGTTAGTGAAATAAAGAGACGTTGGGATATTGACGTTATTGCCGGTAATGTCGCAACCGAAGAAGGCTGCAAAGCGTTGATCGACGCAGGAGCGGACGCAGTAAAAGTGGGAATCGGGCCCGGTTCGATTTGCACAACACGAGTGGTTTCCGGCGTTGGTGTTCCGCAAATAACCGCGATTTGCCGAGCTGCAGAAACCGCAGCAAAATACGCACCGCATGTGTCGGTTATTGCTGATGGTGGTATACGGTACTCGGGAGATATTTCCAAAGCCGTAGCTGCTGGGGCGCACGTTGTCATGATCGGCGGACTATTTGCCGGACTTGACGAGAGTCCCGGTGACATGATTCTGTACCAAGGGCGCACATTCAAAGCGTACCGAGGTATGGGCTCAATGGGCGCAATGGTCAAAGGTTCCAGCGAAAGATATAGGCAGTCAGCAGACGGAACACCCGACAAACTCGTACCCGAGGGAGTTGAAGGACGTGTGCCTTACAAAGGGGCGCTAGGTCCGTTTGTTTATCAATTAGTCGGCGGATTACGTGCCGGAATGGGTTATTGCGGAACCCAAACAATTGAGCAAATGCGAACTGACACCAGATTCATCCGAATCACAGCCGCAAGTATGAAAGAATCACACCCTCACGACATTGCTATAACGCAAGAATCGCCGAATTACAGTGTCGAAAGAGATGACTAGTGCGTTGCCAAACGTATATGTGTTGATTTTGCTTAGCCGTTGATCCTGAGTCAGCGGCTTAACATCACATATCTACTCTTGGTTATGTATTAGAGATAAAAGTGCGTAGGTTAATGGCGAATTGTATATTTATGTTGATTTTCTGCTTGCTGTAAACCTGTCACCAGCTCACCACACTAAGGAAAGGAATCCTGAAATGAGTAGCCGTTTTGGTTTAAAATTCACCGTTTTGGCGTTGGCCGGAACGCTGTTTTCTTCGTCGTTTTTGCCTAATGCAACCGCAGCTACTGCGGGGCAGTCGGCTCGTTGGAAATCGCCGAAGATTGAGGTTGCGAACCTTGAAGTTCCGCAACAGGACGTTTATGTAACTGAAGCATCCGTCGCTCCAGGGGTTACTCCAGCTGTTTCTAAACAAGTTTCTCAAGTAAATACCGCTGTATTTCAGCGTGCCGTAGAGGAACCCAAAACAACGAATGGAGCGATTCGACAAGTTCAATTTACTCAGCGAGAATCCGATGTTTCGCGTGTTGACAGAAATTATCCAGAGAGCCGGCCAAAATTTGGAAACGATACCGTAACAACGCCTGCCGTGCCGGGAAACCAACCACTTAGCAGCGATGAATTTGATAACTTCAATGACAGACTAAATGCGTTTGAGTCCAGAAATGATAACGCTGTTGATGGTGAAACAGACATCTCGACTATTCAAGGTAGAAATGGTTTGGAAGTTGTTATCGATTGTCCAGCGGAATCCGGTATTTTGAAGCCGATCAAAGATATTGAAACCGACATCCGAATCAGAGATACAAGTTTCATGCCAAAAGAGTGTGGACTAGGTGGTGATACGGCATATCCAATTCGAGATTGGAATCGTATCTGTTTCACTTGGAAAGCATCCGGTCTATGCCATAAACCGCTGTATTTCGAGGAAGAAGCTCTCGAACAATATGGTCACACGCATGTTCGCGAAGAATTCCAACCGATAGTTTCTGCGGCTAAATTTTTCCTGACGATACCGATTCTTCCTTACAAAATGGGATTGAATCCACCGAATGAGTGTATTTATTCGCTCGGACACTACCGACCTGGCGATTGCGTTCCGTACATGCTTGATCCGCTTCCGCTTTCGTTGCGAGCAGGTTTGATTCAAGCAGGTGCAACCGTTGGTGCAGTCGCAATTTTCCCGTAATTTTTATACCGTAGCACGGCATGGCGGGAACCTGCCGTTCAGGCATGAATTGCTTCGCGTGAAGTATTCCGCCTCCCGTTGGTCGGCTTCCTTTCCCGTGATTTCGTTGGTTTTATTGTTGTTATTTTCACAAATCCCGTTATTGGAAAATGTCAACTTAATGACGTTGTACAGTATATACAACTGCAACGCTTGCTTATTCTGTTATGTTCTCACCACGAACAATTGTAATAATCGCGACAATTAGCGTTGCCGTTGTGCTTTTAGGAGTCGCGTCAGTTTGTAGTACTGCGTTTGTGTACTTATACGACTACCAAACTGAGCTTTTGCCAAAATTGGTATACGACACTTCAAAACGTGTACCAACCCCACTTCCGCCGCCGCGAGATAGAAGTGAGGAAGGGCCGACTTTCGGCGAATTGGTTAGAGGTTCAGGTTCGCCGGCAACTTCTTTTCCCGGCTCGTGGTCTCGATTTCGTGGGGATGATTACGACGCAATTGTAAAGAATTCGCCACCCCTTATAAGAAAATTTCCCGAAACCGGTCCAAAAATTCTTTGGGAAATCTCGGTTGGTGACGGTTACGCGGGAGCCGCAATTAATCAAGGCAAAGTCTACATTATCGATTATGATTTAAAAAAACGTCGTGACGCTATCAGATGTTTGTCTTTAGATAAGGGACAGGAAATCTGGACTTATTCGTATCCGGTAATGATTTCCAAAAATCACGGTATTTCGCGGACAATCCCGGCAGTTAATGACAAATATTGCGTAACAATTGGCCCTATGTGTCACGTCACGTGCTTGAATTCCAGCACCGGCGAACTGATCTGGGGTATCGACATGCCAAAACAATACGGTACAACGGTTCCGCAGTGGTACGCAGGGCAGTGTCCGTTACTCTGGCAATACGACGTTACCCGGGACGGTAAAACGGAAAAACGTGACGCCGTAATTCTGGCTCCGTGTGGGCCCGAAGCTTTAATTGTAGCCGTTGATTGCGCTACCGGAGAAGAAATATGGCGAACTCCGAATCCGTTCGGCTGGGTGCAAACGCACACTTCGGTGATGCCGATGAAGCTTGACGGCGTCGACACGTTTGTTTACGTAGGTAAAAACGGCACCGTTGGTGTTGCGGCGGATAACGGTAAAATCTTGTGGTCGAATCACGATTGGAAAATTGGAATTGCCACGAGTCCGTCACCACTTATTTTGTCCGACAACCGCGTTTTCCTATGTGGAAGTTACGACGGGGGCGGGGCAATGCTTCAAATTTCTAAAAGCGAAAACTACACGCCCCCTACTGATGAAGCCGAAGCGGCATACAAGTCGGACAACACGCCGTATGTGGCGAAACTTTTGTATAAGAAGCCGCCCAAAATTTTCAGTTCGGAACAGCAAACGCCGTTGTTGTTTGACGGAAATATCTTTGCGCTCCGTTTAAGGTCTTTTGACGGTAAGTTCATCTGTTTCGACCCGGAAGGGAACGTAAAATGGACGAGTAAAACCAGATTCGGCTCAAACTCTGCCGGCCCGTACATGATTGCGGACGGTATGTTCCTTATTCTTTCGGATGAAGGCGAACTTACACTTGCCGAGGCCACCACATCGGAATTCAAGTTGCTCGACTCTTACGAAGTGATTCCAGAAGGCGTCGAAGCGTGGGCCCCAATGGCTTTTGCAAACGGCATACTCATTCTCCGTGACATGACTCGTATGTACTGCATCGATTTACGGCAGTAGTACAACAATTAACGAATGACATTCACGAAATTATGCCATACCATGGCATGGTGGGATATTGCCGTGCTGCGCTATAGTTGTCCAACTGA
>JBOFQC010000463.1:0-3226 GCA_051660725.1 Thermoguttaceae bacterium | reverse complement strand
AACTTATCGGAACCTCATAAACAACCACCTTGCGACGCGCAACCTTTGCCGTAAGTTCTGGCTCTATTCCAAACCGGTTTGAACGTATCGGAATAGATTTTAATAGCTCGCCCTTAAACGCTTTATAACATGTTTCCATGTCAGTTAAGTCAAGTCCTGTAAACACGTTAGATAGATGCGTCAAAAACGAATTCGCAAGTTTATGATGGTAGTGAACAATCCTTCGCATTTCTCGTGTTGCGAATCGTGAACCGTAAACAACATCAGCTAAACCGTCAACGAGCGGCTGTAAAACAATCATGTAATCCTTGGGATCGTATTCCAGATCGGCATCCTGAATTATCGCAAACGTACCTGACATCTCGTCAACCGCACGCCGGATTGCGGCTCCTTTGCCCATATTGCGTGCCTGTTCAAACGCACGTATCTCCTTGTGTTCTTCGCACAATTTGTGTATCACCTCTGCGGTGGTGTCAGTTGAGCAGTCGTTCACAATTATCAGTTCTTTAGGCATATAGTTCGGCGTTGGTGCCGAAAGGACTCGCTTGACAATTTTATCAAGGTACTTTTCCTCGTTATAAACAGGCATTAAAATTGACAGTACAATCTTATTTTCTGGTGGCATCATCGTCTTGTTGTTTTCTTTCCTTTCGTTGTTCCAGCATCCATTTATAAAGGTCTGGTCGCGAGTAAACCTGTTGCATTATATCGTGACCGGCTCTATGTAAGGTCGTCAGTTTAGCTTCACAGCAATCTGTTTTTTTCATGGCTTCAATCATGTTTGATGAACATTCATAATCCACAATATTATCAGCGTCGCCGTGAAACGCCCAAGTTGGAACGCTTTTCAAACATTCGGCCTTTGCTGGGTCTCCACCTCCAGCCACCGGAACAATAGCCGCAAATGTTTCTGGCATATCACATGCGATTTGAAACGTTCCGAAACCGCCCATGCTCATGCCAGACAGATAAATACGGTTTGGATCAATGTTCCAACGAACCATCGCTTCCGCAATAATCTGCCGGATTTGCCATGTCTTCCAGCCATGCTGGCCACTTGCCGGTGAAATTACTACAAAAGGAAAATCCTTTTTCATTTCAGGTGACAAATGGTTGACGAGGTCTTCGAGGTCACTTTCAACATCTTTGCCAACGCCTCCCGCGCCATGTAAAAAAATTATAAGAGGCCAGCGACCAGACAAACCAAAGTATCCCGGAGGTACATGCACTTTATAATCGAGTGGTGTATATTCGCTGGTGATTTTCATGTTTTGCGGATGTTGCCGTATAACAAAAGTGACTCCTGTAATGTTCCATGAACATTCGACTAGCCCACGCCAAATTAGAATAACAGCGAGGCTTGTTAGAATTATGGTCCATATTCGCTTTGCTTTTATATGTAATACGTAATTGCGACACCACAAGCCATATAATCCGATGGTTACACTAAACACTATAAAAAACATTCGCCATGTCCAATAACGAATATCAAGTATATGTGCAACGTAAAGACACCAAGTGTCGACTGTTTCTACGCGTCCAGCGAAAAAGCCGATATTTAACAATAAAAGGCCAAATAATAATATGATTTCAGGCCAATAGAATATCAGTTTTTTTACTTGTGCCATTGCAATGTAAATAATTCGATAACTGTTTAAGGTAACGTTACTGTCTGTGCATCGGAAACATCTGCCAAGCTACATAGAATTGGGTCCATTGGTGTCGAATTGCTGATTGATCGGACAGAACCATCTCCAAATAAAAAGTTACAAACTCCGGGGTGGTAACTTCCGAATCCAAATTCGCCAACAGCCGAAGTATCTTTGCTACTGTCTGGACCATCTAATTCGAAATCAATCGGGCTATTGGGCAATCGTAGAGTTTCATATATTTGCCTTGCAGCACTAGTGGCATTTCGAGCACTCGTTTGCATAATACTGCAGTCTGCCTGGTTGACCCAGTATGCGCCACATTTATTAAGGCGGCTTATTGGAATATGTTTTTCTCCAATGACAAGCTGGTTACTCGCGCCATCTTGCCACCACGTCATTGTATCTCGTGGCTTGTTGTTGTCGATGTTACCCCAGCCGGAGTAACGAGAAACTCGCAGTGGTCCGAAATGTGTGTTGGAATGTTCTGGATTAGTCGAGTCGAAACAAAAATACCATCCATTTGGGCCGGGGATATAGCTGCCATCTTCGTTTAGAGCGCGAACTCTGATGACAACAGCATAATCACCGCAGGGTCCTAATGGCATGGTGTCATGTCCTTCTTCTACATCGCAACTCTCAGTTGTAAATACAGGGGCTTTGCGACGGGTGGGGCAATAATACGAAGGCACGGAACTGAATCCGGTCTTTTCTTCATGCGAAAGGGTATTCCACCAATGTCGATAACGTACAAAATCCGATGGGTCATCGCCTGCTTGCATAGCAAGTTCCATGCCATCTTTAACCACCATCTCATAAAGGGCCTGTTTTTCGATATAAGGGAATATCAAAACCCAAAACGATGGACGACCTGAATGAATTGATAACGGCGGCAAATATTTTGTCGCACTCTCCATGTTATGTATGGCCAGACCTATCTGTTTGATATTGTTGACACACTGCATACGTCGAGCAGCTTCACGAGCCGCCTGAATTGCAGGAATCATCAGACCGATTAGAACAGAGATAATTGCGATGACAACTAATAATTCGACGATTGTAAACGCTTTCTGACGCTTCATTGTTTGCCTCCATTGTTTGATTATACACGGCTTCATGATTGATTCATGTTTTGTTTTTACAAAATCGATAAAAAACTGTCAAAAACAATAATAATAAAAGAAAAAACGGTAACCCACCTGAGAAAAACTTATGAACTGTATTGAAACGAGTTGAAACGACAACTCCCGGCGGAGGAGAAAAATGTGCCCTATCTTGTAAAACAAGCCATGCAACAATTTTATCGTCTTTCATGCCTCGAGTCCAAGCATCGTGTCCACCTTTAGCTCTAATGGTATGGTATGCCAGACCGTTCGTAGTATTTATGTGTTTAACGAAAGTTCGCATTGGTTCGACTGGCACCGCAACATCATCCTCGTTGTTGAACGCCCAAAATGAAGTGTCACAATACTTGTCACTCCACTCGAAATTATCTGGGGGTTCCGTCGAGAACGCTGCAATTGCAGAAACAAGATCGGGATATTGCTTCAAAAATTCAAACGCTCCATGTGCTCCAG
>JBOFQC010000462.1:0-2168 GCA_051660725.1 Thermoguttaceae bacterium | reverse complement strand
TTTCGATCCTGTTTGTTTTTGTTTGGGTTTGTTCAATGATTAACATCGAATTGGTCGCTCAAACGCCGACAAACGAAACCGCCGCTGAAATACAACCGGCAGACGTTTCGGCACAAGCGGATGAGTTAACAAAAAGTCCAACGCCTCGGTTCTACTACGACGCTGTTCACCCCGCAGATGCAGATACGGAAGCACTGCTTCCAGAAGAAGACGCAATTGTATACGAAATGATAATTTGTACATTTTCCCCTAAAAAAGAAGGAGAAACATTGATACACGTTATCAGTGACATGCCAGATGAAAACAACAAACCAAATGGAATGGAAATGTTGTTTTTTACAACGAAAGGCGAATCAATTGATGTATTGATAAATTTTCTATGCAAATCTGGAATGTGCGAAGTTCTTACGAGACCACAAATTATGACTCACAACAAACAAAATGCTTGTGTAATAGTAGGATCACGTGATGAAGATGGAGAAGAGTACGGCGTAACCTTGGATATTCGACCTGAAATTATTGAAGACAAATTTTTTAAAACCAAAATAGAATTAGAATTGAAGAATAAAGGACCAGGCACTTCCACATATATACAAATTCCAGACACATTAAGGCTGTCTGACACTTCAGAATCTTTTGTAAAATATATACTTCATGACGTACCACTAAGTTCTGATGGAACACAAAGTCATCAGGTTGTTCAAGTTTCCGCAGTAGCACCAATTTCGACAAAACTACATCCGACCGAATCAGATGTAGTTTCTATATCACCGGAAAACGAGACGCGACATCATGTTCTGAATGCCAAATCATCAGCTTATTTGTCTGACGACACCGGCTGCGTAATTGGCGGGCTTATGTATAAACCGAAACCAGACGAGGAAGCAAAAGAAATCGTTATCTGCTTAAAAGCGAGGAAATTAGTTCCAAACAAATAACCGGAAGGTGTCAAGAAACGCTGACGAAAAAACGCCGCAAAATTTTTTAGAACGGGCGAAGTAATTTACGCGATGCTAAACGTTGCAACATCACAACATCACGCTATTTGTTAATTTTACCGCGCCCTCTTTTACTGATCTTTTTCGAAAACATCAGTAATAAGCGTTTTCTTTTTTTCTTCGTCTTTTAGAGTCGGGAATCTACTCGCGTCGATTTCGTTCCAGTCGTAAACTTCACCGTCAGCGAAAATAATCTGGTATCGCGGCGGCTGAAATGGCGTTTCCTCAAATGTAAATCCATCAGGAATTTTCTGCACAATCACATTGATGTGAAACGGCGTCACTTTAGCTTCGGACCACAAAAAACGGGCAAGCTTGGCCGCCGAGGTGACTGCTTCGTCGCCCCACGAATCGCCGACGCTGCCGATTGGAACCGTGTCAATGCCGGTTACGATTATCGACTCGTTCAAGAAAATATCAGAGGTGTGATCGCTCGGCAGCAAGGTCCCTTTTTCATCAACAAGGAAATATCCTGTTCCATTTGCCGCTTCAATCAAACAGCAAGGGATACGAAAAGTAAGATCAACGTAGATTTCCGCCGGGTATTGAATTCGTACGTTATCAACTTGTTCGACCCAGGGACTGGCGGCAAAAGCGGAGTAGATTTTGCCCGGCGTTTTCTTATCCAATACCGTTTCGCTTTGTGTCAGGTCCGCTTTTTTTAAGACATCTGACACAAAAGAATCAGGCAACCATTCAGGAAACGAACTCAAATGTATTCGATCTGGATCAAGATGATACCCTTGTGAAACGGCAAACTCCCGCTTCAGTTGCGACCAGAACACCAAGACGCAAACCGCAAGCAGTAAACAAAAAAACAAGAATCCGAATCGACGCATATTCATTTCACGTTTTGTCTGCCAGAAAGAGCGTCAGCAAGCATTTCTTTGTTCGCAAACTCCAAACTGCTGCCAGTTGTTATACCCCGCGCTAAACGTGTGATATTAATCGGATAACCTTCAAGTAAATTCATTATATAAAGTGCGGTACCGTCTCCTTCCGTTGTCGGATTCGTTCCCATAATCAGTTCGTTAAACTGACCGTTTTTGATCCGCTTTATTAACGGTGAAATCGTCAACTGGTCGGGACCAACTGAGTCTGCGGGAGCAAGTCGGCCAAGAAGTACGTGGTAAAGTCCGTTGTACACGCCGGTTTGTTCCAACGAAATCA
>JBOFQC010000461.1:0-1875 GCA_051660725.1 Thermoguttaceae bacterium | reverse complement strand
ATCTTTGTCTGTTTATTTTTTATAAATTGTCTCTCTAGGAAAAACTTGGTGCAGAAATGCAGAAATTCACAAGTAGCGTAATATCAAACAGTTACAGAAAATAATTTCCGCACGCGGTGGTGCAGAAATGCGCAGAAATTACCTGCCGAACGTTGGTTTAAAGCGTTTCAGCAGCTTGCCGGTATAAAACTGTCGGTCGTCCGGGGCTTCAGTGGGCGGATTTGGTGGTTACAATTACGACATCAACGGTAAGGTTTTTAAGGCGGGTTTCGCCTTTTCTGCACTTCATGTAAAATACATTACGGTTTAAGTGGTTCTGTGATTTATGGACATTGTTAATTATCTGTGAGGAAATAATGATTCTGCATACTAAGTTCATAAAACTACGTTTTATTGCCATTGTTTTTTGGGGAATTTACAGGAATGTACAGCAGGAACAGCCCGTAAATGAAATCTGTAGATTTACTGAAATAATTCGCGGACTGTTCTTTGCATGCTCTCCTGATGCCAAAGTTTTTCGGTTATTTTTTCAAACGATACAATTCGCTTCGCCGTCCGGGGCCGGACATTTCGGGCGTTACCGGTTCGATCAAGCCCCGTGCGAGTAGGGCATCGACAGCTTTAGGAACGGTCTCCTTATCTGCTTTGAAACGACGTTTTAAGTCGCTCACCGAGACCGGCTCGTGTTTCTGCTCTAAAAATTCGACGACACGCTGTTGAAACCCGTCCACTTTCACAGTTGGCGTTTCGTCGGCCAGTCCGCCCCAAGTCGCGTAGGCTCGGAGTACCTCGTATTTGAACCATTCGCCTATCACCACGGCGGCCCGCATTGAAGTGGCGTCACAGCGAAATTCGTCGATGCGGTCCGTTGACCACGGTGCTTTTGACATATCGCTTCCGAACATTATTCGTTGTTCAGCAACCCTTGTTACATGAATCACCAATGCGAGTCGGGCGACGTAAGCCCTGTGTTTCTCGAATGCTCCGCGAATGTTATCATCGTCGGTCGCTCGCATTTCCTCGGCGGTCCGGTTGAAGAAATCCTGATATACGGCAAGTGCCTCCGGCGTGGTATCAACCAAGACGGGGCGGTTGCCGACTTGTTCGCCTGAATGTGTAACACCATTCGGATTCCACTCGTCGTACTCGACCTTTGCCTCGGCGAAAATTGGTTCCATTTTCAAGCGAAGTAACTCGAAAACCAAGGTGTGAAATGCCGTCTCGACTTCTTCGGGTACGGTGGCATCACTCCAAGCTGCGACTCGCAGCGGTGGTGAAACAATCAAAAAACGAGACGCAAAACCGCTTTCAAACGCTTCCTGATCGAAACAACGTTTCAACATACCGGGCTGGATTGAGCCCAAGATGCACACGCAGGCGTAGGGCGAGAAGCGGCTTTCCTCCATGCGTTCGCTTTCGATGCCCTCACCGTTGAATATCGAATTGAAAATACTTTGGCCGTTACCGCCTTTGGCGTCTTTCGTGTATTGCCCGAATCCTTTGAGCAATGTTGTTAATTCGTCACAAAAAACGCAAAACCCCCGTGAATTTTCGGCCATGTTCTTGACAATTCGAGCTTCGGTCGCATCGCGTGACAAAATCCGTTTCCGAATCGGAGCTTTGATTTCAGGCGGCGTCACATCGCGGCGTTGCTTTGGAGAAAGCAACATGAATTCTGCTCGTTTATTGTCATATTCGGTCTTTTCGCGGTCGTATTGCCGGTGGTATTCCTCCTGTACGAGATGAAGTGGTCTGACGGCGGGCACCATCGACCATGTTTTAATCGATCCTTTCCGTGCGACAATCATTCCCCAAATAATCGATGGAAATGTCCAGCCGCGCTTGAGTTGTAGCCGCCTGCTGTTACCAATGGAC
>JBOFQC010000460.1:0-4120 GCA_051660725.1 Thermoguttaceae bacterium | reverse complement strand
CGATATGTCGCTTGCGACCGACAACCTTCTTGCTGGCGTCGTAACCCCTTTGTGTACCACCTACTTCCGTCGTTTTAGCAGATGAGCTGTCGATGATGGCCGCTGTTGGTATCACCTTTTTACCGACCGCCTTGCGAACTTGTCGCATCAACGTATCGTGAATCTTCTTCCATGTTCCGTCATTCCTCCATTTCAAAAAATTATTGTAGACCGTTTTCCACTTCGGAAAGTCATGAGGCATGTTTCGCCATTGACATCCGGTTCGATTGACGTAAAAAATGGCGTCAATCAACCATCTTCGGTCCGTTGGTTTGCGTCCTGTCTTTTTTGGTTTTGGCAAAAATTTTTTTATCAGCTTCCATTGAACGTCGGTCAAATCTGTGTCATAATGCATTCGGATCATGGAACACTCCTTTGTTCGCGATTGTGGTTAATCAAAACAAAGTTTGTAACATGATCCTTTTTTTATCGCAAGGCCAATTTGGGGACATACTTAACGTTTAGGGACACTCTCTTAGAAAACTCAAAATTATTCTGGCGCTCAGTAAAACATACCTAAAACAGAAACAACTCCAACGCGGTATAAAGTATGTTCAAAGCCATTTCTTCAACTTTTCAAAAATATTATGTCGAATCGTTATACCAAATCGGAATTACTTTTAAGAGATGCGCTTGATCTTTTTCCAACAGGTACGCAAACCGCAATGAAAAGTTCTGCGTCGTTTCCTCTCGGTATTTCACCGTTTTTTGCCCAAAAAGCTCACGGCTCACGGATTTGGGACGTTGATGGGAACGAATATGTCGATTTCGTCGGCGCTCTTGGGCCGATTACTCTTGGGTACAACGACCCTGATGTCATTGCAGCTGTAAGCGAACAGTTGAAAGTTGGAACTATTTTCTCGCTTTCTCACTCACTGGAAATTGAAGTTGCTCGGCTTCTTAGAGATATGATACCATGCTGCGAAATGGTTCGTTTTGGCAAAAATGGCTCCGACATGACTTCGGCGTCAATTCGACTGGCTCGTTCGATAACCGGACGTGAGCATGTTGCACAGTGTGGGTATCACGGCTGGAACGATTGGTCAATTGCTATGACGCCGCAAAATTCTGGCGTTCCCAAAGCTGTTTGCAATCTTTCGCATGTGTTTAAGTACAACGATTTGGATTCGCTCGAAGTGTTTTTTAGAGAAAACCCTAACAATGTAGCGGCAGTAATAATGGAGCCGATGCGTGTGATACCGCCTGCTAATGGATTTCTCACGTCGGTCCGTGAACTTTGCACAAAGCACGGCACGGTATTTATTTTCGATGAAATTGTCACCGGATTCCGCTATGCAAATGGTGGAGCGCAGGAACTGTTCAGCGTGACACCGGATTTGGCAATTTTTGCAAAAGGTATGTCAAACGGTTTTCCGCTTTCAGCGTTGGTTGGGCGTCGCGACTTTATGAAACAATTGACAAAAGTGCATGTTTCATTAACAAACGGCGGCGAGACGCTTTCACTGGCTGCTGCAAAAGCCACATTGGAAAAATATAACCGCGAGCCAGTGATTGACACGATAAAATTGCGTGGCAAGCGGCTCCTTAATGGCGTCATACATTTGGTTGTGTCAAACCAACTCGAAGAAGTATTTGTTGTTGGCGGTTCTCCAGCCCTGCCGTTTCTGCTACCTCGAGAAGGACTGGGATTCAGTGAGCCAGAAATTAGAACCTACTTTTTACAAGAGATGTTCGAGCACGGCTTTCTCGTTTTGGGCGCTCACGTAATTTCGTATGCCCACACCGAGACCGATATAGACAGCTTGCTTGCTGCTTATGGGGATGTGTTGCCTAAACTTGCAATTGCAATACGTGAGAAGACACTTACCGGACTTTTAAAAGTTAATCCACCAAAACACTCGACGACAAATTGGAGATGATATCGTCATAAGTATTACTTCCACTGCATCACACAAAATTTCCTGCCGTACAGAGAGTGGTTGGAGAATGGGCAGTTTGGGGGCAAGAAACAGGGGGTAATAGGTACATGACTACTAAACAAAAAACACCATCGCCCCAATTTCTGCGTCGCAAACTCGGCGGAGAACTATTACAAAAAGGTTACGACATCGACGAAGTTACGGAAATTACAGGCGCATCCGTCGATTCCGTTAAACGTTGGGCAGATAAAATCGATACCGGAGGGCTCGAAGCTCTTCAAAGAAAACCTCAATCAGGCAGACCTGCCAAACTGTCGCAGGAACAACTTGACACCTTGTACGGTGTCATAGTTAAAGGTGCCGTTGCATCTGGATTTACCAATGATCGCTGGGAATCAAAACGAATCAGGCTCGTTATCCAGAAACTTTTCAATGTTACATATCACAAAAATTATATCTGGGAAATAATGCGTAAAATCGGTTTGACGCCACAGCTGCCCACAACCAGATCGAAAAAACGGTCGCAAAAAGCGATTGACCATTGGCGTCGTTACGTTTGGCCCGGACTAAAAAAAGGCTAGTGAAAACGATTTGCCCTTAATTTTAGTGGGCGAAAGTGGATTTAATCTTTTTCCGAATCTTGCTATGACCTGGGCTCCGACAGGAGTGACACCAATACTACTTGAACTGCCAAAGCGTTTGAATCACTCTGCTCTTGGGATGATTTCTTTGACACCAAAGCTTCAAAAATACCGGTTTTATTTTACGGTGTCACCGGATAGTATCTTGAAAGATGATTTTATATTTTGGCTGTATAAACTTCATCGTAATTTTCGCAAGAAGATTATTCTTGTATGGGACAATATTGGTGGACATAAAGCGGCAGAAGAATACTTCAAATGGTATCATCCAGATTGGTTTGAGTTTGAGTCTTTTCCTTGTTACGTGCCGGAGTTGAATCCAGTTGAATCATGTTGGAAAGACGTGAAATCTAAGGAGTTATCTAATTACGTTTCCGAAAACACGGAGGAGTTGACACGGATGGCAGTGGTGTCAGCGATGCGATTAGACAGCGATCCAGAGTTGATCAAAAAGTTTTTCGAGCACGCAGGCATACCTCTGTAACATCCGCAAAATTTTCCTGATGGTCAGTACGTGAGTTTTAACCAGCGGATTTTTTGCTTCTTTGTTTTTTTTGATAACAAACGCTTTTACATCATTTTCAAGGTGTGTAGGAATTCAGACAGGCTTCGTTGCACAACCATACATTCCGCTTCCCATCGGACAGCCTGCACCGGTTGGCTTTTCCGGGACTTGGTAACTTTCTTAGCTGCTATTTTAGCCATGATATATTGTAGTTGGTCGTTTAGAAAAATCGTTCAGCGCATAGCGATTCACCAAAACTATATTGTATCATTATTTAAGAAAAAGCGTCCCCCCCCTTAGCTGTCAACCCATCTTGAAAAAACGTTCGACTCCGATAGAATACACCAAGATGTTTGACACCTTCGATGATTGGAAAAATTTCACGAAGCAAAAGTGAGCAGAAACCATTGACAAGATTAACGTTATGCGAGGAGAAAAAGAGTGTTCCCTGTTGGTGCTTTAATTAATGCCGTTGCCGTGCTGGTGGGAAGTTCAATCGGGCTTCTATTACGCGGCAAAATTCCAGAGAAAACATCTGAAAGCATCACTCGCGCTCTCGGATTGTGCGTCTGTATTATTGGTGTCACCGGCGCGATTAAAGGTGATATTATGCTTTTGGTCGTCTCGCTCGCATTTGGTGCTTTTACCGGCGAGCTGTTACGCCTCGAAGATGGTTTGGAAAAACTCGGAATGCTGCTACAAAAAAAGTTCGTTCGAAAAGAGGAAAACTCCACATTCGTCGAGGGATTCGTTGCTTCCACCTTGCTATTTTGCGTTGGAGCAATGGCAGTCGTTGGCTCCATCGACAGTGGGCTTAAACAGGAACATGGCGTTATCTGTACAAAATCTATAATCGACGGTGTTAGCTCGATGGTGTTAGCGTCTTCTCTGGGAGCGGGCGTGCTGTTTTCTGCCGTTGCAATTTTTATCTATCAAGGAAGCATTGAATTTTTTGCAGGATATTTGCACCATTATCTGACAGACGAGCTCGTAACACAAATTTCGGCGGCAGGAAGTGTTATGATTTTGGGCATCGGTTTTAACATGGTGCTTGG
>JBOFQC010000459.1:0-10671 GCA_051660725.1 Thermoguttaceae bacterium | reverse complement strand
GAAATCGGCAATGTTACACACACTCTGCGAAACTTCGCCGTTGTTAATCGACGCATTTTTAGCCAACGACTGCAAATTTTCGATTCGTTTTTGCGACGCTTTTTCAAGGCCGATCAGGTCTTTCTCAACGATTCCCACTTCTTTTCTCAAACGCGAAGTGAAGTCAGGCAGTCTGGCTCTGATGTCGTCGGGAATTTCCTGTTTTTCGTCACGTAAAATCGTAAGCAGTACCGCAACGTCATCCTGTAACCGGCGTAGAGACGGCGACATTAACTCAAACTGTTCGAGAAGCGGATCACGCACCTTGACTTTCAAATCCGGAGGTAGACCGAGTGAAATAAGGTACTGCTCAATTGAAGCGTCATAACGGCCTTTTTGAGAAAGCAAATCGCCCTGCGAACTGAGTAACTGAATAACGGAGTTATCAATGTCAATTTTTCTAATACCCTTTACGTTTGCAAGAAAAAGCTCAGTTGTTCGGTTTACGGTGTCCTCAAGCTGCGCAATATTCTGCAACTGGTTATTTATCCGCACCTGTTCAGAAAGAAGTGAATAATAACCACTTCCGCCAGACGAAGCGCCGCCTGGTCCCGCAACTCCGCCGGAACCGCTTACAGTTGAAACGTAAAAACCTTGCTGGAAATATACCATTTGCCGTACATTTGCCAGGAAATTACGCTCCGCCTGAGTTAAATTTTCTAGCGCAATTGCTCTTCCGCCACCACGAAGCAGCGGCTGCACGAAATTAAAATTCAGCACAGACTGCGTTGTGAACGATTCTCCGCCGGAAAGGTTCCACGTCATTGTGTTTGCAAGGCCGGCAGCGAAATCCGCACCGGTTGCAAACTTTTTACTGAAATCAATGTTACTTCCGTTGTTTATTTCGGACTTGGTCTTACCGGACGCATTGTAAAACAACGAATCTCCGCCGAAAAACTTGGTGTCAAATTCGAA
Source organism: Thermoguttaceae bacterium (assembly GCA_051660725.1). GTDB lineage: Bacteria > Planctomycetota > Planctomycetia > Pirellulales > Thermoguttaceae > JAVBSX01. Next base: position 9,717 of record JBOFQC010000459.1, on the reverse strand, counting down.
CCGTTGAGCCGACACTGCCAAAGCACTTAAATAAAGGTTTTCAAGCGCTGATTGGTACGCAGGTGAGTTCTTTATAGCAAGGCGTACAGCCGTTTCCTTGTCGAGAACAATTTCATCTTCTGCGTCAACAACTAGATACTGTTTCCAGTACGGATTTTCAGTGTAACTCGTCTTACCATATTTTTGCCAGGCTTTGGAACCTTTCATGCCGTCAACGCACTGCATGAATTTATGGGCAGTTGGGTCATCCTGCGGCATTGGTTCGCAGTCTGGATTATAAGGATCATAAAACCTGGATTCTTTGTCTGTGCTAATTGTAAAGTCCGTGAGTTCCCACCTCGGATCATCCGCAACGGTTTTGATGAGTGAATATGCTTCCACATCCGCTTTGTGACGGTACTGCGTGCGACTGCACCCAAAAATCGTAATTGATACGAACACGGTACAAAGTGCCAATAAAACGTATCTGAATGATTTTGTGTAGGACATTTTAATTTAGGATTCAGGCTTTGTCTTTATGACTTTAGGTTCTCCAGTTTTTTCGAAAAGAAACTGGCGCGACTTATGTTTGTTATCGTCGTACCAAAAGAAGCGGCTTTATCGAATAATGTGGTGGTAATGCAATTACCGGTCAATCTTTAGGTGCCTTTAGTACATGTTGTAACGGTTGTAGTGAATATGCCGACCAGTCGTACTGTTCCAAAGAAATTGGCAACTATTTTGAGCATTCAAAAATTAATTGTTGACAACCACAAAATATGGGGATAATATTCACTTTGTAGCATAGTAGGTGTTACAGACCGACTTTTTAGGTTTTAGCTCGCTTTTAAACTCAGCCTTGCCGATGAGCCAGCGGGGGTGAACTCCATTTCTCGCCTCACTTTTGCTGTTAGAGCCAAGCCAACTTTCGTATTTATCCTCTCTCAACTGTTCCTACGATGAATATTTGGAATAAAGTACTCCTTGTTCTGATCCTCCTTTTGGGGGTTTTTGCTTCCATGTGGTCCGCAAAAGCTCTCAAAATCAATTCTGAATGGGCTAAAAAGGTAGCAAAGCTTGAAGATGATAAAGTGAACGATCTGAAAAAAATCGACACACTCAATGATATAAGCAAGGGAGTTCCTTCAATTCCGGCTCTCGAGGCTTTAGAATTCAAATATTTGGTCGATAACGCTGAAAAATGGAACGGCTGCAAACCTTTGAACGTAGCCTCTTCGGAAAATGACGCTTGGAAAATAAGTGTGCAATTCGAACTTGAAAATAAAACTGATTCCGGCATGAAAGTCGGAGACGTTATTTACCTGTTCGACAACCGACCAATAGAAGAAGGTGGGCGATTCCTCGGTCGTTTTTCGGTTACGCAGATTTATCCAAACGGTACTGCCGTTGCCGATTCAGTTGATTTATTGGAAGACAGTGAAAAAATGGCCGTTCAACAGAGTCTCCAATCCGGTGCGACTTGGACCGCTCATTCCAAATGTCCAGCTGACCGCCCAGATTTTTTCAACACACTCTCGGAAACAGAGCGGCAAAAATTTCCTGTTTTAGCCAGAATACCAAACTACTTGAATGAAGGTTACGAACCAGTTGATTTTGGATACCTTCTTACAAGTCTTAACGAGAATAGAATTGCAAACCAGGAAACTCTTGCCGCCGCTCTGAACCGCAAGAAAATTCTTGAAGAAGTAAATGTCAGCGTCAACCAACAACGTCTCGAACTGCAAAATACTAAAGACGGAATTGAAAAAAGAATCAAGCAAATGGAACTTCAACGTGACGAATTGAAGAAGCTAAGCAATTCGCTCGACAAAGAGATTGCGCAGATGAAAAAGCAGATCGACACTGTGCAATCTCAAAATGAAAAATTAGTCGACGATCTACTTAAATTGCAAATGCAAGCTGTAAGTAAAAATTGATCTCACCAAAAGACGGATTCGGCACAAATTTCCTAATCGAGAAATTTTCCCTCATTTAACCTCTGGGGCACATACTGTTCGGTTACGTAACTGATATCGAGAGAAATAAGTGCCTCGACTTCAAGTTTGAAACCGTTGCTAAGCATTGTGGCAATTTCTGCTTGCCAATTTTTCTTGTTGGCAAACCACGGGTATTCGGCAATTTGCTTCGCTCGCTTCCGGTCATTGTCGTTAAGTGAAATTTTTACACTTTCCGACAGACCGCATCTTGCAAAATCGTTACTTCGCAGACCGAGAAATTTCGCGTCTGGAATTGCCATTCGTTGCGATTCAAACGCCAAATTTATCGAACCTTGCTTAATTACGCTGTAAATGTAATATCCCCACGGATCGTTATCCAACAGGCAGTAAACGGGCAAGTTCAGCTCATTGTGTAGTCTGTGCAAAAGTCTTCGAACTCCACGCGGCGGCTGACCACCTCCGTGAGTAAGAATACAATTGTGCGTTTTCCAAAACTTATCTTCGTTAAACCTTTGCCAAACCGTACCTTTTTCGACGTGCAACACAAACTTTGCGGGGCATTTTCTGAACTGTATAACATCCGGTTCTACAATTGACGGAATGCTGTATCCGCCGCTTCCCATGCGAAAACAGTCGATTTCGTCGCCTTTATCAATGATCGTTATGTTTCCGACCATTGCGCCTTTCGGATCGGCGTAAAGATGCAACTCTTCTCGAATCGAGTTTAGCAGAACTTCGCAGTCTTCGATAATTGGGTCGCATTCGCCCTGATCGTCAAAAGTTTCTTCTTTGATTCCTTGAATCGTGTGCTTTAATGTATAGTAGAGACCACGAATACTGGTCGTTTTACCCTGTTCGATCAGGTTTTTAGCACCACTGGTAACGAGCATTGTCTGCATAAAGCTTTTCGCTTGAGACAAGTTGAAAAGCTGGCGTTGGGAGGTTTTGTCTCCCATCTCGATAATTTTTTTTCGCTGATTGAAACTGACATTCGAGAGAGCCCGCATCGGGATCAAAACATGCGGTTCCCGTTTACGGAGCACAAGCTTCTCGACATTGGTCACCATATTAACTAATTTGGTGAGCGTTTCTTTATCATTTTTCGAAAGAGTGACAGAAGAATTTTTTTCTACTTTTTTGGGCATTTATTCTGTTCAACGGCTAAACACAATTGACAAATTTACATTTGGCTGTGTACTACTGCGTGAATCCAATCTCAACGGCAAGAGGTCCGAAGTCCGACTCAAATGGAATTGTAATCGGTTGACTTCTTTCAGGAAATCGGACTTCAGTTCCTTGTCCGTAAATCACGTTTGGCAGACTAAGACTTAACTGGAATGCTTCCAAGTGGGCTTTTGCGTTCCCTGCGATCATATTTGTCAATTCACCGACAGCGTCCAAGACGTCGCCATCAACGGAGTTCATTTCCGTCATCAGCATTTCAGAAGCTGATTTCAGGGCGAAAGACTCCGACATTGTTAAAATGACTGTTCCTGCGATTTTTCCTGAAAGACCAATTATTCCGCTTATTGGATACAAAGTTCGAGGATTTTCTTTCAAGAAAGGATTCAAACGATGAACTTTTACATTCACCATTGTCTCGAAAGTCTTATCGACTGCGGAGATAAAAGGATTTATGATCTCGACGTGAGCTGCCATTTTAATATACTGGTGACGGTTGGGTTTTTCCGCCTGAAACTACGGTAAGCCATGCGACACAAGGCTTTATTGCCAGGCCGAAGTTTTTCACGTCTGGACGGCGGGTCGTTGCCCAAGCCAACTTCGGCATAACGTGACTTACTACAGTGAAAATTATTATAGTTACATGAAAACACAAATATACAACGAATCATACACTGTCAAGTTTTTTTTTGCAACCGGGTATATAATCTTTAAAAAAATATCTTGTATTTTTTATTAAGTTTATCGGCATTATCGAAATGTTCCGCAAATTGTGTGCAGGCGTTATGTCGTGCAATATTATTCTTAAATACGTGTAATGAACAGCCGTACTTTTACTAAAAGAAAGAACTGTATTTTTAAAGATGCAGAATAATTCGTAGTTTAGCTCCTTAGTTCGTCACAACTTGCCCGATTCAATGGGAGTAACTGAAGTCGGTTGAATATTTACGTTTCCGACTAATTATTGGTACTTGATTTCGTAAATATTATTTATTAATTCGTCCTATAAAAGCATTTGAGATTGGTATATTTAGGTTTTGCACTGCAAAATTTGTATAAGTAAGATAGAATTTTATGGTTGACAGGCGAACGATACAGATGATTTTGTCGGAATACCCGAAAGATCATCAAAGCGAAGACGTTTATCCGGTATCTCATGTTTCCGGTTTGAGTGGAGCTCAATACTGGAAAGTGGACGCACCGGCTGGCGTTTTCTGCTTGCGTCGTTGGCCTAAAGGGGTGCCGACAGTTGACCGAATCCAGTACATGCAGGCTGTGCTTTGGTACGCTGTTGTCGAAGGATTCGATCTGGTTCCGCTACCTTGTGAAACCTTGAAACACAACGGTTACGTCACGGCCAACGGATGTATTTGGGAAATGTTGCCCTGGATGAGCGGTGCAAAAGAACCGAGAAACACGCCGTTAGTCCGCTCAAAAAAACAGAAAACCGAAGTTATGCGTATTGTTTCGGCAATGTTGACACTTGCGCATTTTCACGAATCTACAGCAGAGTTTCCGTTGCCAAACGAACCGGTCGGAGTTTCAGAAGCAATTGAACAGCATCTAAAAAAGTGGAAAGAATGGGTAAATGGTCGTATTGCCTTGCTTTTGGCTCAGATACGAAACCATGAGCGTGAAGAAAATTCCCGCCTCGATGCTGATTTGATAAAAAATTCACTCGCTATGGTTGGGCATTTTCTGGCTCTCGGCGCAAGCGGATTGACAATGTTTAACCGCGGCAGACGTCTTTTTGTGCCGATTCAGCCCTCAATTGGTAATGCCGACCGCAGACACTTGCTTTTCGATCACAATGGCGTTTGCGGCATGCTCGATTTTAAGTCTCTTGGCGCGGATAGTGTTTCGCTCGACATCGCAACTTTGATCGGAAGTATGGCCGGAAACGATCCCGATCTGTGGGCTGCCGGGCTGAAAGCGTACAAATCTGTTCGTCCTTTGAGCGACGAAGAAATGTACTTGATTTCCGCTTTTGATTTCGCGGAAATGACTCTTTCCGGTTTGGCACTGTTGGAACAAATTTATATGAGGAAAATCGCTTTTAGAAAAGAACAATTAGAGGCCATTTCCTCTATAATATCTTGGCAGGTTCAACGCTTGAATGACTACAGGTTTGGTAAGAATTGAAATTTGGTCGCCATTCTGACATAAATTGCTCAACATTGAATAGCGAGCCGCCAACGTTAGTTGGCGGGTAAGATAGTGCACAGCCAAATTTAAATTTGTCGATTATGTTTAGCCGCTGATCCTGGATCAGCGTTTCCAACCACACAAATTTAGCTTTGATGGTATAGTAGGCCTTTTTTTAAAATAATTTTTTCAACACTATGGATTTAATATCACAAATTGTGTAAGATGGCAACATAACTTAGTACCGTTTAAATCACCTTTAACACTGGAGAAAAAAATAATGGGTTTTAATACAACAAGACGAGACTTTCTCAAAGTAACAGCAGCTACAAGTGCTGGTTATTTAGTTGCTTCGGGTAATCTTCCTTCCGGCAGAGCAGCCGACGCAAACTCCCGAATTGGTGTTTGTAGTATCGGTATTGGCGGAAAAGGACAAAGCGACTGTGGAAACGCTGCTATGTTCGGAGATATTGTCGGTATCTGCGATATTGATTCCGGACGACTCAACGCTGCAAAGAGTACGTATACAAATGCGAAAGCGTATGTCGATTTTCGTGAAATGCTCAACGACCTGAAAGATAAGGTCGAAATCGTTACGATCAGCACCCCCGACCACATGCACGCCCCGGCAACGCTGATGGCTATGCGAATGGGAAAAAGCTGCTACACCCAAAAACCGCTTACTCGTACAATTTACGAAGCCCGTAAATTATCCGAATTGGCCAAAGAATCTGGTGTCTGCACACAAATGGGAAACCAAGGTAGTGCATTAAATGAGTCCCGTATGGCCAGCGCGCAACTCAAATCTGGCGTCTTGGGCCCGCTGAAAGCTGTTTACGTTTGGTCCAACCGACCTGTTTGGCCGCAAGGTCCGAATCGTGCGGTAACAATGGACAAGTTCATTGCCGACCTCAAAGAAAATGGTGCCGACGCTGACGAAATCGCCGAAGCAGTTGCCGAAAAGAAGAAAGAAATCGAACAAACCAAAGATCGCATTGATTGGAATCTCTGGCTCGGCGTCGCCAAGGAGCGTGAATTCTGGCCAGGCGTTTACCACGATTTCGCTTGGAGAAGCTGGTGGGATTTCGGTACCGGAGCTCTCGGCGACATGGCTTGCCACCAAGTTACGGTTCCATTTGACAGTTGCGAATTGAAAGACCCGATTTCGGTTCAAGCTATTACCAGCGGTCACGATTTCGACAGTTTCCCGGAACAGTCTACGATTCATTTCGAGTTCCCGGCCACAGCAACAAGACCAGCGATTCCGTTCTACTGGTACGACAGACGTGGAAACAAACCTCCGAAAGAAATTTTCGAAAAAGCCGGTTACAATGGCGACATTTCTGACAGTGGTGTTTTCATCATTGGCGAAAAGGGTGCGTTCTACAGCCCGAGCGATTACTGCGAAAAGTACGAACTTATCGGTGTCGAACCGGTCAAAGGTCTCGAACCTGTTTACGCAGTCGAAAAAGGTGGTTTCGACGTCAACAACATGTACGAATTGTTCCGTGCTGTTGAAGCGAACGATCCGAAAATTTGCAAGTCGAACTTCATTGATCGTGGTGGACCGCTCACCGAAACGATTCTGCTCGGTAACCTTGCCGTTTGGGCCGCTTCCGAAGCTGGCAAACAAGGCGAAAAAGTCGAATGGGACGCCAAGAATCTGAAGGTAACCAACCTCGACAAACTGAAAACGCCGGGCGTTGCCGACTTGATCAAGCCGAAATATCGTGGCGATTACAAGTTGGACTAGGAAAATACACCGCCAAATGTAAATTTGTCGATTGCGTCCACCCGCCGACTTAAGTTGGCGGCTCGCTTAAGCCAAACGCTTCAGTATGAATTACATGGTATTTGAAACCGCTTGGGGATGGTGTGCCGCAATTGGTGAAGGAAACGTAATAAGTAACTTCACCTTTGCACATAAAAGCTCCAAGCAGGCGTTTGAATCGTTGAATTCTTCGTTATTAAAACGAGTTACAACGACGGAAACGGACTGGTCTCCGACCTTACGAGCTTCCGTCGTTGCTTACTTTCTTGGTAAAAGAGTCGACTTTTCTTCGTTTCGTGTTCTGCAAGGAATCCGCGAACTCTCTGATTTCGAAATGGAAGTGTACAACGCATGCAGATTGATACCGTGCGGCGAAACTGCGAATTACGGTGAACTGGCGTCAAAAGTCGGACATCCCGGAGCTGCAAGAGCGGTTGGAAGTTGCATGCAGAAAAACATGGTGCCACTAATTATCCCGTGTCATCGAGTGGTCCGCAGTGACGGGAAAATTGGCAATTTTTCCGCTCCAGGCGGCGCCGACACGAAAACGAAATTACTGGAACTGGAAAGAAAAATGGCGTCAGCGAGCAAAATTTTCTAAAAACATAAGTGACGCCAAAACTTTACGGTTTCGGACTCCGCAATGTGGTGCCGGGCCTGACACCGAGAGTAGCTTCCGCGTATTCTTCCACTTGTTCGGCAAGTTCGAAATACTGGTCGTACACCCACGAATCGTCGTACTCACATTTTTCGGTTGTGTATTCCCGGCAGATGTTCGGTCTCGTTTCGTAAATACCACACAAATGATTTTCCTGTAAGTGTTTACACGGAGTATGAACGATTAGATACCATTCGTCTTTTTCAACGAAAACGCTTGCTCGTTCATGCAAAAGAAACCAACGCATAAAATCGAACTGTTTCCACGTGTCCGGTGAATCAATTGGTAGCGCAAAATACCTGCAACATTTCGCTTCGCAGTATTTGCATAAAACTTCGTCCGGTGCCAGTTGCTCTCGTTTCGGTTTCATCTCGTTATATGTAAAGGAGTTAGATTTTAGAGAAACATAATGGACAAATTTACATTTGGCATACCATTTCTACGCTTCTATTAATAATGCTGTCAACAATATACCCTATTCCGCGGCCAAGAACAAAAAACAACACAATCAACGCCAGAAAAACCAGTGTTTTTTTGCTGAAAAGCGTGTTCTTTGTAAATGTCTTTCCGAGTATTTCGGTTTCAAATTTTTCCCGATCCTCTTGAGAACGAAAGGCATCTACGGGAATAGGGACAAATTGATAATTGTTTAAAAATAGCTTGTAATAATTCCCAGATCGTTTGGATGCAACAATATGATCCAACTTTGTACTTGAATTCGAACCGTCTTCAAGAAGAATGTGCATCATTTCTGAATCAAATGAAAACTGTCTTTTTCTCTGAATAGTATTCGCGTGTTTGGAAAGTAAAAACATTATAAACTGAACCACAAGTATAGAATACACTACGACAAGCATTAAAATAAATGACAACAGCGACAAAGTGAACAATATACTTGCTGACATTTCCTCATTGTACGAAAACATTCCTGCAAGTGCTACAATTACCAAGAATGCAATTTTTGTTGCTCGCCACAGCATCGCCCCAAAAATAACGCGAAACATATCACCTTTTGGCATTGCATGTTCGTTCAATTCGATCATTTGGCACCTATTACCGTGATTATAATTTTGCTGCGAGTTTCAGACAATTCAATTCTATTCGTATTTATTCGTGTTGCCAACCCGCGATTCTTTGTTGAAAAAACGTTTCAAAATATCCGTGTTCAATTGCTTTGCGTGCTCTTGCCACAAGTCGTTGATAATACGTGATGTTATGTATAGCCATCAGTATCGGACCGAGCATTTCTTTCGACATGAACAGGTGTCGAATATAACCACGGCTCCGCTTGCACGCCGGGCAGGGACAATCTTCTTCGAGCGGTCTTTGGTCCCGTTCATATTGGGCGTTGCGTATCCGAATCGGACCGTTGTCGGTGAAACCCATTGCGTTTCTGCCGTTTCGTGTCGGCATTACGCAGTCGAACATGTCTATTCCCCGTTTGATACCATTTAAAATATCTTCCGGCTTGCCGACCCCCATTAGATAACGCGGCTTCTCATACGGCAAATGCGGTGCCGTTGCTTCGATCATTTCGTACATCTGCTCCGCTGTTTCGCCAACGCTAAGCCCACCAATAGCATAGCCGGGAAAGTCAAGTTGTGCAAGTTCTTCCGCACAAATTTGCCGCAAGTCGCTCTCAAGCCCACCTTGCACAATTGCGAACTGAACCTGTTCCGGTAAAGGTTGCGTTTGCTTACGTTTTTCAGACGCGTCTTTGCACCGTTTGGCCCAGCGGACACTGCGGAACATTGCGTCTTCGATTTTTTCACGTGGTGCTGGGAGCCCAATAACGTGGTCCAACACCATTGCGATATCACTGCCGAGCTTTTCCTGAATTTCAACCGCTCGTTCTGGTGTCAGGTCGATTTTCCGTCCGTCAACATGTGAACGAAATACGGCACCGTGTTCGTCAATTTTTGCCATTTGGGCGAGCGAAAAAATCTGGAAGCCGCCGCTGTCCGTCAGAATCGGGCCGTCCCAGCCGGAAAATTTATGTAGGCCGCCAAGTGCCGCAACTGTTT
>JBOFQC010000458.1:0-5428 GCA_051660725.1 Thermoguttaceae bacterium | reverse complement strand
CTAAACTCACCCGCCAACTGACGTTGGCGGCTCGCTTCTGAATTCTAACGTCTGATGTCTGATGTCTGACATCTACCGAAAAATGCTCCCAACACGTTCACCATTTTCGCATAAAGGCGACTTCGGATTTGTTACCGTAATCGGCGGTTCACGTGGCATGAGCGGTGCAGCTGCTCTTGCGTCAAAAGCGGCTCTGGTAACCGGTGCCGGTCTTGTGCGTGCTGCTGTTCCCAAATCGGTTCTGGGAACCGTTGCTTCTTATGTTCCGGAAATAATGACGCAACCACTCGAAGAAGACAGGTCAGGGCGTATTTCGCTCAACGCTTTTTCCGAAATCCAGAAATCATCAGAATGGTCCGACCTGCTAGCTGTCGGGCCCGGCCTCGGACGCTCTTTGGGAATTGACGCTTTAATTGCTAAACTGTACCGAACGGTTGAAAAACCGATGATTTTGGACGCCGACGCTCTTTTCGCACTTTCTCAACGGAAAAATATATTGGATTCGTACGCAAATGACGTGAATCGGCCCAATTTTACACGTATTCTTACACCGCATACCGGCGAATTTAGGCGTTTGGTTGACGAACCGGTTCCAAATGAACAAACAGAAGCAGAAAAAGCAGAGCGTATTACTCTCGCAAAACGCTTCGCTGAAAAAATGAAAGTAATTCTCGTTCTTAAAGGACACGAGACAATTGTAACTGACGGAAAATCTGTATACGTAAATAATACAGGAAACCCCGGCATGGCAACCGCCGGAAGCGGCGATGTACTGACCGGAATCATTGCAGGCTTACTTGCTCAGAAACTTTCGGCTTGGGAAGCTGCAAAATCCGGCGTTTATTTGCACGGACTGGCAGGTGACAGCGCTGCTGAATTTCTCGGACACGAATCCCTGACGGCAAGCAGGATCATTGATTTCTTGCCAGAAACTTTAAAAAAGCAAAAAAATCTTAACAAAATGTAAAAATTTGCGGATTATACCGATTTTGCTGCCGATAAAGACCAAAGATGATAAAATTAATCTTTCCGTCCCCTTTGGAGAATAATAAATGTATCGGACAATCTTTGCATTATTGGTAATATTTTGGTTGACCGGCTTGGTCGGATGCCGTTTTTGCGGGTCACCTTATGATTATTGCATTCCAACTTTTACTGGGCAGGACTGTGATTCTTACGGGTGCGGAACGGTTTCCAAGTGTGATCCTTATTATAGAGCAGGCTCAACTTTTTACGGAACGGAAGACGCGTGCCGTACCAGTTGCGGAGGATCAAGTTGTGGTGAATCAACGTGTAACAGCTGTTCTACGAATTATAACGACGATGTAAGAATCCAGCAGCCAGTCGAGGATACGGGTTCCGATACGACAACGTACCAGAATATCAAAAAGATTCCTCCGGCACCTGCAGCACCGGCAGTGCCTGCTGCGATTCCGAAAAATGTACAAACTACACAAAACGCAAAGAAAAACGGTGCGAGAACGACATCGGCACGTGTTGCCAACGAAACAATTTCTTCGCCGAGACAAGTTAGCGCAAACCCAAGTTATGCCAAGCTAACACCACCAAAAGTCAATTCTCAGTCTTCTGCTTTAACCGAATATTCGGAAGAGCTAGGAGACGGAAACATAACAATTGAAGAACTGAAAAAACTTGATCCCGACGCAGTTGATGTTAGAATTCTTGGAGTGGAAAACATGTAGTCAACTGAAAACACAAATAAAAAAGCCTCGGTAATCGGTTTACGATTCGAGGCTTTTTTGTTTTCTTGTTACGCAAAAGTATATACCGCTTCCGATACACAACGCAAATAAGTTTAAGACGGGAATTTACACTGTCTTACTCGTTTAAGATTGAAGATCATTTCCCGGATCAATTGGAAACCCTTTTATTACTCCTTCGCAGATAATATCTTCGTCAATTAAGCCCTGAAATTTTGCGGAGACGAATTTCTTTCGGAAATTGATCATTTGCGCCTGAATAATCAGCCGTTTACCTGGAATCACCATACCGCGAAAACGAGCATCTTCCAAACCGGCCAAGCCTACCATTGCGCCGCCGAACAAGCCATGTTTGCCAACAAAAAAACTTGCCATTTGTGCCGCCGCTTCACAGATTAAAACGCCAGGCATCAGTGCAAAATTTGGCATGTGACCACGTACCCAAAAATCTTCGTGAGAAGTATCTTTGTAACCGACGCACGATTTTGTTTCGAAATCATCGTAAAGTATAGCCGTCAACTGTTCCATTTCAAACCGCTGCGGATTATATTTACGAATCTCCGTAATGTCCGCAATTGGTTTGTTCTGGTCGTAAAGTGACGGTTCAACTAAAAATTCTTTTCGCTTCATTTTATAGGGATAAGATTAAGTCTTGACAAGGCGACGCTTCGCTCTTCTTGCTTGAGCGCACGAGGGACGTTTTCCATGATTGGATTTTTTGATTTTTCTAGTAGTTTTCGACATTTTTCTCTCCGGTTGAAAAAACAATTTTTACACAAGAAATTGGCCCTGTAATATACCACTTTTCAAGCAAAAAAGCAACGGGGGGCGGGAACCGTAATAAACTTTTTCGCAGATTCTATTTGAAAAAAGGAGTTAAAAACTTTTCCATTTGGTTGCCTACCTCTGATTTTACATAGGCAATCTCGATTTTTCGTCTGAAATCGAGCATTTTTGCATATTCAGCAGGAGGTGACGTTTCCTTAAAGAACCTAAAAGTAAGTTCCAATTCGTTCAACCTCTCTGGAATGGACAGCGTATTCAACTCGCACTCTTTGTAAACGTAATCGTTAAACTCTTGGAGATTCTTAAGATTTTTCACCAACTTAGTCATAACGACCTGCTGCTCTTTGGGAGTTGCGTTGTCGTACTTATTCATCTGCTGAATATACCAGATTTTAACAAGGTTTTTGATATTACGGTCAACAAAATTCGACGCGATTTTTGCGTTGTTTGGATCAGACAGCTCTTTCTTATATGCCTCTAATCCACTTTTAACCAGCATTTTAAAGTAACCGCTAAGTTCTAAAGGATAAGGCTTTTTATTCGACTCTTTGCTGCCAACGTCTTTATTTATTAGTTTTTCTATTCTGTTTACAAGGGCAGCCTGCGCTTTTTCGGGTAGTTTTGTGACATCTTTCGCTGCTAACCAGCACATAATTTGGTTAAACGACGCATTTTCAGCTTCGACTGGTCCGAAAAATGGTGTTAACGTCCAAGCAAGCAGTCCGGTTACGAGTATGAAAACCGGTCCGCCGTAAAAAAATGTCGAACTAATAAATCTTATCAGTAGTGAAAACATTTGCCAAATAATTAAACTTTTTACGTGGTTTCCTTGTTTACCCGGTAATTGTCTTTTCAACGGTAAAAAACAACCGTTTTGCGTTCTCTGTTGTTTGCTCTGCGATTTCCTCAACGGAACAGTTTCTCAACTCCGCAAGCCGCCTAGCCGTAAACGCTACCATTAGCGGCTCGTTCTTGTCAATTTTGCCGCGGTACGGATGTGGCGTGAGGTACGGCGAATCGGTTTCCAAAAGCAAACGGTCAGCTGGTATAATTTTTGCCGCCTCCCAAAGCTGTTCGAATTTTCGATTCGTGTACGTCACAGAACCGGCAAAGCTTATACAAAACCCGTATTCAACCCATTTTGCAGCAATCTCAGGCGTCGAGCTGAAAGCGTGAATCACACCGCGGAGCCGATTCTCTTTTGCTGAATCTAAAGTAACTTCAGCTTCTCGTTTTAATATCGGAAGCAGTTCGTCGTCCGCTTCTCTGGAATGAATGATTATTGGCAGATTTTTCCGCTTTGCCAGATCAATGTGTTTCTCCAAATACTCAATTTGCATATTTAGCGGCGAACGATCCCAGTATTTGTCAAGCCCGGTTTCACCAATTCCGACGACTTTTGCGTGGTCAACCAACGATTCGATTACTTCCCAGTCGCCGGAAGCCGCTTCAATTACGGAGTTCGGGTGGATGCCAACCGCAGCGTATAAAATGGGGGATTTTTCTGCTAACTTAACACACGCGCGGGTCGATTCCGCTGAAATACCCGGTATTATTACCGCCGCCATGTTGAAACCGGAGCCGGAACCGCATGCGGGAATGTTTTGGGATACAACATCTGGAAACCTGCCAATCTCGGACCGACTTATCAACTCGTCAATATCACTGCCAAAATGTTCAAGGTCAAGGTGTGCGTGCGTATCAATTAAGCTGGCTTTCATTGATTTTTCTATTCAATTTGGAACAATAATAATACCGATACTGATTAAACTAGTACATGGTTTCGTAAATTTTATTCATTAATTCGTCCTATCTGTACTGTACAACCTATTCGTTTGTCGATGTAAAACCCTGTGTCCTCCGCCCTGAAAGGGCAGCGTATTTAGCCCAGGGTAAGGCGTACTCGCCGCAGCCTTGGGTTACGGATTCCCCTTGAAAATAAAGCCCTGAAAGGGCGCAATAAAAAAACAAAAATCAACACTGCATCACACCACACCATTTACCTTTCCCTTTCAGGGCGGCTGGTCGTGGTGAGCAGCCATGTAACCCAGGGCCGCGCCTCCGTGTAGTAACACTTCGGCTCACCCTGGGCTAAGTATTGTGCCCTTTCAGGGCGTAGGGCGATTACAGAGTCAGGACGCAGTGTATTACTTCGACAAATGGAAAAATCGGTTATACAGTACAGCTATAATGAATTGCATTTAGGAATTGCTGTACTGAGACGCAGTTCAGTCTGAAGTCAAATATAATCAACATATCAAATCAATTGTACAGCATGAACGGAATCACACAAGACCAAATTGCCGTAGCCGGAGTCGTCGGAGCGGGCGGAGCTGGCTTTCCCACTCACGTAAAACTTTCGGGTAAAGCAGATACTCTAGTAATCAACGCCGCTGAGTGTGAACCGCTTCTGCACAAAGATAAAGAGCTGATTCTCAGCCGTGCCGACGAACTCGTCGACGGCGTAGCTGCCGGAATGAAACTGGTCAACGCCACTAAAGGCGTGATCGGCATAAAAGGAAAATATAAAAATGTAATCGACCATTTGAAACCCAAGCTTTCGAAAGGAATGGAAATCGTTCCACTCGAAGACGCTTATCCGGCAGGGGACGAATTTATTCTCGTTTACGAAACATTGCACCGTGTTATTCCGCCGGGCGGGATTCCACTCGCTGTTGGTGCCGTTGTTATGAATGTCGAAACCGCAATTAATGTTGCCAATTCCAATTCGTCTCCCGTTGTTTCCAAATACGTTTCAGTTGCCGGAGAAGTCGAACATCCCTGCACGGTTTGTGTGCCAATTGGTGCCCCGCTTTCTGCGTGTTTGGCACCAGCTGGTAAAATAAAAATTTCCGATCCGTGCTTCGTCATTGGTGGCGTCATGATGGGAAAACTCGAAACCGACCTAAGCAAACCGGTTA
>JBOFQC010000457.1:0-3051 GCA_051660725.1 Thermoguttaceae bacterium | reverse complement strand
GGTTTGAGTCCGGCAACTCAGCATAAAAAATAAACGCAAACGGAGCAGCTGAATCGTACGCACAAACCTCACCGAAGAGCAGAAATAACGGAACCGACCTGAATGCCAGCGGCTCAAAAGTCGTGGTTAACACAGTTGCCAAACCGCTGATTACAGACCAGATTTCTGGTGCCAAGTCGCAGAACGATTCTGAGGTTGCGATTGGTTTTTCCGAGGTTGCCCACACCGCTTGGGAAGTTACGGATGTGCAATTGGTCGCGACTCTGTATTACAATCAGGGTTACGCCTCTTGGCAAGAGAAGGATTACTACGACTCGACGGTTTCGACTGTTAAAGCACTTCACTTGGACCCAAAAAATGAAAACGCTTGGGGAAACCTGCTTGGCGCGATGAACAACATTGCGATCAACTTTGCGAAAGAATCTCGCTACGACATGGCCGAGATGCTTTTTGAACAGATTGCTTTGCTTGACCCGAGTTTCGCAGACCTGAAACCACGTCAAGTTTACGTCTACGAAAAATGGATTTCGCAGTTGGCCGAAGAGGGTGATATTGAAGGAGCGCAAAAGGTTTACAACAAATCCGCCTCTGTTTTGCCAAACAATGCCAAGCTGAAAAAACTTATCAATTCTGTTAGTGCTGTAAATAATTAGGGTATGCACAAAAATTTTTAGCCTGTAATTATACAGTCGCACGGCCCCTTGACTTCTACGACTCCATTTCACGGCGTCTGAAAAGTCAAGGGGCTGAATTTTTTGAAAACGTCTGCACTCAGCTTTTTTCGACGTGTTTTATATTTATGTTCAAGTTGTACGTAAAAGCTGTTATGTATACTTTCGCCCGGTATAAATTGCATGTTTCAAATATTGGGCAAGCTGAAGATAATTAGTACCAAACATTGAAAAACTCGGGAACAGAGCCGACCTATTAACGCCTCGACGGCAGGTCGCGGGAGGCGGAACACTTCACACGAAGCTACTTATGCCTGAACAAGGTTCCCGCCCATACCGGGCTCCGGTATAAGTTAAAGGTGAAAGCAGTAATGCTTTAAAACACATGCTTTTCATGTGTAATTCTCTTGTTTTTTCATTCTTAAATTCTCTTTTCTCTTTCCCGTTTTCTAAATAAACCAGTTGAAAGAGCCGAAAAAGTTTGTACAATACAAGAGATTGGTGTTTTCCCTCTTCCACAAATGACTTCTGCGTTAAGAAAGGTCGTGAAATGAAAGTTACGAAAAGGGAGTATTTTGCTCCGTTGCGAGTTGGTATTGCCCGAGCTAAATATTGTCTGATTATCATGATTGCTTTCCTAATGGTGACAATGCAGACGGGATTTATTTTCGCTGCAAAAAAAGAAGAAGAGAAACCTCCTGAGTGGGTTCTTTCGTTCGCACTTGTAGGATTCTGCATCGCTTTGGGACTGATTTTTGTGATTCGATCAAGTAAAAGAGCAAACTCGGTGATTTCCGAGTATGATCGTAAACGTATGCAAGAAGAAGAACTGAAAAAAGCAGGAAAACATTAGTGTAAAGGCGTTTGGCGTTAGGCAATGGGTGTTAGGAATTTAGAATTTGGCATTAGTTTATGCTTGGTCAATAAATCATGGTTCAGATAGCGATTTTAGGAGCGACGGGTTACACCGCGCTTGAGCTTATTAAAATATTGCTTCGGCACCCAGGTGTCGAACTGGTTGCGTTAACGAGTCGGGAAGATAACAGACCAGTCGATTTGGTGCATCCGTCTCTTACTGGCAGAGTGGATTTGCGGCTGGAAAATCTTGCTCCGGAAGATGTTGCTAAACGTGCGGAGTGCGTTTTCAGCTGCTTGCCGCACACCGCCAGCGCGAAAGTCGTGCCGACTCTATTGGAAAACGGTGCGAAAGTTGTCGATTTCAGTGCGGATTACAGACTTGACACCGCGACGAAGTTTGAAGAATGGTACGCCGAAAAACACCCTGACCCGAGCAGACTCGGCTGTGTGCCGTATGGTTTGCCGGAATTATTTCGCGAACAGATTCGTGAAGCAAGTTTGGTTGCGAATCCGGGCTGTTATCCAACCTCGGCGATTTTGCCGCTCACACCGCTTTTGAAGAGTGGGATTATTGAGCCGCAAGGAATTATTCTCGACTCGAAAAGTGGCGTTTCAGGTGCAGGACGCAAGCCGAAACTTACAACACTTTATACCGAGTGTAACGAAAGTATTTCCGCTTATTCAGTTGGCACGCACCGCCATTTACCGGAAATCGATTTGATTCTTTCTCGTGGTAGTGAATTGCATGTCGAAACTGTTTTCACGCCGCATTTAACGCCAATGGATCGGGGCATTTTGACAACTGCTTATTCTGTTCCGACCGAAAAGTACAAAGGGATTACGCAGGCCGAACTGGAAGCGTTACTGCATGATTTTTATGATAGAGAACCGTTTGTAAACGTCGTCAGCGCACTTCCGGCGACGAAAGATGTGAGCGGATCAAATCGGTGTCACATAGCGGTTCGTGTAGTCCGGGGAAAAATTGTGACTGTTTCGGTGATTGACAACCTCATAAAAGGCGCATCGGGCGCAGCCGCACAGAATTTCAATCTGATGTTCGGCTTCCCGGAAACAACCGCGTTGCTTTAGTACTGATTGCTAGTGCCTTGCAAACATTAAAAATTAGGATACACGAGCCGGAAGTGTAGTGTACTCACGAAACTTCCGGGTTAACCGATCCACCAGCTCGTAAACACGTTCAACGTATGAACCTGATACCGAGAAAAATTAGCGTTTATCTTATTTTATTTTTTGCAGGGGTCGCGGTCTCGGTTGGTTTTGAGTTCCTGTATATTTTTAGGGAATGTTTTGACATTCTACACGCAGATTATTCCAATCGTTATCTTGGACCGGAGTATTATTATCGGCCTATTCCTGACATTCTTTGCCTTGACTCAGCAGATTGCCTTGCGACTTGGTTCAAGTCGTTTCTTTGGTGCGTTGTCGGCGGATTATGTTACGTTGTATTTTGGACAGGCCGGATACAGCAGCGGCACCGTGAACGGCTGAGCGACATTTGGTT
>JBOFQC010000456.1:0-4486 GCA_051660725.1 Thermoguttaceae bacterium | reverse complement strand
TCGTATTGGCGTCGTCAATTGCTTCGTCGAACATTTTCATGCCGAAAAACGCAACGCCACGTTGATTCCAAGCCTCGGCGTAATTCGGAGCTTCGGCAATTAGAATATTGGCTTTTTCAACCGCTTCCTGATACTGTCCAACAGCAACCAACCGCATGATACCGCGTAATTGAGCGCGTTCATTTTCGTTTCCGGCTCGCGTCCAAATGTTTTTTATCCCATTTTCAGCAAGCAGCCGAACCGTTTGGTCGTCATCTTGGAGCAGGTAGCCGAAAGTGGTATTTGCCGTGTAATCCCCAAGAAACGTCAGTGCCAGCGTTGCCGCACGACGACAATCAACAATATGCGACTGCGTCAGCCGAAGCAGTGTAGACTGCGTGTAAGCGTGTCCAACAAGCTGCACGAACTCAGCCGTATTTTGAGTCCGGAGGTAATCTTTATAAAAAGCTACCAACTGCGGTGAGTGCGCAAGACGCGCCTCTTTTTTGTTTTGTGTAATATCCATACAACACTTCCCTGAATCAGAATCTTCACTGTTCTGAATTGAGCGTACAAACGCTTCTTTATTCCTTATTTCTTTATTCTTTTTTTTCATCTTACACGCTACATAATTTCTATACTGCGTGAATTGCCCCGATTATAGCAGAAAATTTATTTCTTGGAAACGGAAATTTTCCGATTTCTTATACTAAAATGTTTGATTTTTTGCTATTTTCTTTCTATAATAAACTAAAGCAACGCACACAATATTAAAATGGCAAAGACAGGTAATACAGGTTATTTTGTGTTGGCCGCTGCGAGAAATTATGTTCACATTGTTCTGATTGTACGGTGTGTGACAAAATTTGACGGCCTACACTAATTTGTTGCTTTGCCCAATTTTATGTTCTGTGTAAAATATACCGATTATCAAGACAAACCTATTATCAAGTCAAACAAAATAAAACCAGAAATGTCAATAATCCTGACCCCAAAAGCAGTTGAAGAAGTACAAAAAGTTAAAGACGCCCAAAACCTCGGGCCGGAAACGCAACTTCGTATCAGTATTCTCGGAGGCGGTTGCAGTGGAATGCAATATTCGCTCGGATTCGATTCGCAGTTCGACCCGAAAATAGACATAAAATACGATTTTGGTGATGTTTCAGTTATGACAGCCAAGAAATACGACCTGCATCTTGAAGGAACGCAGATTGATTTTGTAGAGACACCGTATTCGACCGGTTTTTCAATTGAGAACCCGAACTATCCCAGATCAGCAGGTTGCGCCGGCTGCGGCGGTTGAAATACCGTAAATATGTTTGCTCGCTGGTCTTGAACCAGCGTTTTTCTTACTTGCGAATATAGGTATTATTGGTGAAAGCCTAGTTAAAACATGACAGAAACCTTGGGAATTCAGACCATTTGCTTGTTGGGAAACATTTTCTTATTCACATTATGCCTGTTTTTTCATAGAACAATATACGGAAAAACACGTAATGATTCTCAAGGCAGAGGCTCATTCATGGTACGGTTTTACATAGCAAATGTGCTATTCAGCGCTGCCGGACTGTTTCTTATTGCTGGAGTTGCTTTGTGGTATTTTTAAATTGACGGACTTTTTTTGGGATAGATTTCTCAGAAAGTGATTCGGCGACAAAAAGTTTACTCAACTAATTGTCGCCGTAATAACTACTTCTCAATAATTATTGTTTACCGACCGGCGGACATTCGACTTCGGTGCGCAGTTTTTCAAGTTCACGTTCCAAACGCTTCTGTTCCGCGGCGTAAGTCGGAACACCGTAAATACTTCGCATCTCTTTCGGATCGGTTGACAGGTCGTACATTTCCCATTCGTCAATGTCATCATAAAAATGGATCAACTTAAACCGTCCGTCATAAACGCCTTCATGTTTTTTGACAGCGTGCGGATCGGGATATTCGTAGTAATGGTAGTAAAATGACTTCCGCCAATCTTCTGGGGTGTCACCGTGCAGAATCGGCACGAAACTTTTTCCCTGCATGTCGGCTGGGGACGAAATACCGGCGATATCAAGGAAAGTCTCAGCGAAATCAAGGTTCGACACAATATCATCGTTCACGCTTTTCGGTTTGGTAACGCCCGGCCAACGGATCAGAAGCGGTGTCTTAAACGATTCTTCGTACATGAACCGCTTGTCAAACCAACCGTGTTCGCCGAGGTAAAAACCCTGGTCGGAGTTGTAAATTACAACGGTATCATCTGCCAACCCTGACTCGTCAAGGTAATTGAGAAGCTCACCAACGCTATCATCAACGGCTGCGATGCAACTCAGGTAATCTCGCATATAACATTGGTATTTCCAACGGACGAGGTCGTCACCTTCAAGTTTCAAGCGGTTGAACTCTTCGATTCTTGAATCAAACATGTTTTTCCAGTCCGCTTTTTGTTTTTCGTTTAAGTTTTGCAGCGGCCCGTTGAGTTTCAAATCGAACGGTGTCATTGTTTTCGCAATTGTCATGTCCTGTTCCAAAGCGGCACGGCCACGTCCGGAATAATCGTCGAAAAGCGTGTCCGGTTCCGAGAAAACGACGTCTTTGAACCGCTCGTAATACTTCGGTGCAGGCGACCATTCCCTGTGCGGAGCCTTATGCTGGCACATAAGCATAAACGGTTTGTCCGGGTCGCGGTCCTCTTTGAGCCATTTCAACGCAAGCTCTGTTATTATTTCCGTTGTGTAACCGGTATGCTGGACCCGTTCACCGTTTTTAATCATTGGCGGATTATAATACGGGCCCTGACCAATCAGAACCTCGGAATAATCGTACCCTTCCACTTCACAAGCGAGGTGCCATTTGCCAATTACAGCGGTTTGGTAACCGTTTTCTCGCAAAATTTTCGGAAACGTCTTCTGCTTTATGTCGAATCGGTCATTGTTTGTGCAGAAACCGTTTTTATGCGAGTATTTACCGGTTTGAATTACCGCCCGTGAAGGACCGCAAATGGAGTTGGTCACGACGCAATTGGTGAACCGCATCCCTTCGTTTGCCAACCTGTCAATATTCGGCGTGCTGTTCCGATTGGAACCGTAAGCACTAATCGCCTGGTAAGCGTGGTCGTCGCTCATTATGAAAATAATGTTCGGACGCTTTTTCGGCGAATTCTTGACCGTCACCTCCGCTTTGAGAGCAGGCGTTTCTGCATTGGAAGTACTTGAACATAAAAGCATCACAACAAAACCGCAAAATAAACGAGTTAATACTTTTAACCCATTTATTTTCCGTTTGGTATTTTTGTTTTCAAGATTATTTTTCATCATTGTATATTTACAGTATTTTTTGTTGTGTAACGCCGACATAATAGCCGTACTGTATAACCTATTTTCCATTTGTCGAAGTAATACACCGCGTCTTGACTGTGAAAGCATCCTGACTCTCAGCATAATACCACAAAACAAGTGTGTTTTAAATAACTCGGAAGTTACGCTACGCTCCACTTCCGGCTCGTGAAGATAAACTTGTTAGCGGACTATCATTTCTTCCCAGTACTTGGTAAGTGGAGCGGTAAGACACAACTGCTCCCGACTCATCGGGTGGTTGAACTTAATTGATCTGGCATGAAGCGCAATTGCGTTGCTACGTGTATCTTCAAATTGCGGACCGAACGGGACTGTACTTCCGTACTGCGTGTCTCCGAGCAGTGGGAATCCCCGTGACGCCGCCTGAATACGTATCTGGTGCATCCGACCTGTTTCCAATTCGATTTCAAGCCAGGTATAATTGTCGAAACGGCCCAACACTTTGTAATGCAAAACCGCTTCTCTGGCCAACGGATCAATTGGCAGCACAATTTCCGCGTGTGCAATGTTCGGCACTTTTCTAATAAAATCGGTCCAGGTTCCCGTGTCCGGCTCGACATTTCCGGCTGCCAACGCCCAGTATTTCTTTTCACTCTGTCTCGCTTCAAACTGTTCGGAAATTCGTCTTGTCGCTCTCGAATGTTTTCCGAAAAGTATGACACCAGAAACCGGTCTGTCCAAACGGTGCGGTACGCCAACGTAACCGTTTTCACCGCGTCCTTCCGACTCCATTAAATAGTCGCGCACCCTGTGTTCGAGACTGTCAATTCCAATCGGCGCTTGCGTCAAGAGCCCCGCCGGCTTGTTAATAGCAAGCAACGGCCCCTCTTCGTATATTATTTCAAAATCAGGCATGTGGTAGGAAAACGTTAGACGTTAGATGTTAGACTGCAGACGTAAGACGTAAGACGTGAGACTTCAGATTTCAGATTTGCCTAACAAATTCTAACATCTAACGTCTAACATCTAACGTCTATCCCTTCTTTACTCCGGGGCCGATTATGCGGCTGCGGCCGCCGGGGAGTGGGATGAGTTCCAATTTCGTCGGAATTCGCTCTTTTAAAGCTTCGACGTGCGAAATTATTCCGATTAGCTTACCCGACTGCTGAAGTGTTGCAAGTGCGGTCAACGCGGAATTCAGCGTTTCTTCGTCAAGTGTGCCAAATCCTTCG
>JBOFQC010000455.1:0-3833 GCA_051660725.1 Thermoguttaceae bacterium | reverse complement strand
CTTCCAGTCTCAGCTTGGAATACATGCCGGAAAAACCGTCGTTGTTCCCGCCGGTTCTGTCATAACTCGAAAACAACTCCGTTGTCGTACCGTTCCTGAGTAACGGCAGCCGTTGCAACTGGTACAAAGCGTCAAGCTGGTCGGTTTCCGCAGCCCAAAGCGACGTGACACCAAACGAAATCATAAATAAAAACGCAAATAATCGCTCAAATTTTTTCATGAAAATAAAAAATGTAAATTGTGAAATAATATTGAAAAGCCACATGTTCGGCTTATACTGCTGTACTGTATAATCCCAGTATAAGCGAATCGTCGCTTTTTTACATTCCAACGATATCAAGCAATACTACAGGTTTATCGCTATCCGAGGTCCACTGAATAGAACGGCACGAATTCGGTACTAAAAGGGTGTCACCTTTCGTAAGACATTCCATTCCAACAGGATCGCCTTTTCTTCCTGAATATCCTTCCGGCGTAATGCGTCTTCCCATGTGGAATATCGCCGTAACATCACCCTCCAAAACCGACCAAATATGATAACGCTTATCGTTGGTCCAAGTAAGCAACTCATCACAAACCCAGCGGTTTATTATATAGTCTTTGCAATCAACAAGCAAACTGCAATTGTTAAATTTTGTATAATTAGATTTTTGCGTCGTAATTTGTGTGTAATCGTAGTTTATCGAGTCGAGTACATTCTCAATACTCAACTTATTACTAATGACATGCGAATCTTTATCAACTACTCGAATGTGTTTATTATCAATGCTGCAAATAATGTCATTGCCAATTTCGCGTCCAGTTTTCTCCCAGCACGAAAGTTGTAACGTAACATTATCAATTCTCTGCGTTTCCGCAAAAAGCACTCCGCCACTTACGGAATGAAGCGTGCCAGGTTCAATCACGAAACAGTCACCAACGTTGGGCTTTATCGGATTCAAAAGAGAAACAATTGAGCCACTCCTAATCGCCTCCGCCACTTCATTTCGAGTGTACTGTTTCTTAAACCCAAGATAAAACAAACCATCAGGTTCGGCGTCAATGACCAATAGGGTTTTGGTTCGTCCGCAAACATGAAAGCCATTTTCATCGTCAACATGTAAATCCGTCGGGTGAAAATGCACCGGCCTTGTTCCCTGCACATCAACATATTTGAATGTTAAAGGAAAGTTGTCACCAGCTACAGATTTTACTGACTTATGAGGTTCTATTTCTGTAAAACCATTTTTTATTATCGGAGCGATATTTCTCAGATACGATCCAGAAAGCGGACCATTCTTGACAATGTTACAAAAATCCCCTATATCCACAACCTCCCACGATTCCGAAACGTTTTCTGTTTCAGAAACAGGCCTGTCCAAAATGGTTCGTATTTTCTTGCCGCCCCACTCGTGGTTCGTATACACGGGTTCCAGACGGAATGGGTATATTGGAGATTTTTTTATCTGTGTAGTGTCCATGTTCTTTTAGAAAAGCAGAAAAGAATAATTATGAACTTGTATTGACTTGTGCGAAAAACTTAAGCCGGCTTGTAAAGCCGGCACTCGCGCAGTTCCATGACTTTTGCGACTCCGTTTTGCTACACATGAAATAGCATTGACGAAATTTTTAGAAAACATAAATGAGCATGTGTCGCAAATTGAAAATAAACTCTCAATAACGGTACCGCTTATCAACGTCACATAATTTACACCGCGATTTTGATCAACTTCTGTCGGACCAGGCGGAGATGATTTTCGAAACGGAGCGAAGAAATATTTGTCGCAACTCTTTTCGGGAAACATGTTTCACTAAAAAACAAAATTGGATTTTTATTAAATTAAATGCGGACGGCTTTTGAGGTGAACAGGCGAACAGGTGAGCAGGTGAGCAGGTGAGCAGGTGAGCAGGTGATTCGAAATTATCTGAATTCTGAATTCTGAATTCTAACTCCTAACTCCTAACTCCTCAATTCTTCCATGAACGGTTACAAAAATACCTAGCCGGGGACGGTCAGCTGTTTTTTCGTCTGGTTTTCGGGACCCCTTCATACTCTCTGAAACGACGAAATGTATAAACTACCAAACCAATTAAGAGTGGGGGAATCGGAGGCAACACAACTGCGTAAAATTTGTACTGCCCCTGGACTTTGTGTACAAATTCATTTATTTCTATATTCGCTGTCTCTGTTTGTTGCCGCATCTCCCTATTATGTTTCTCTTCTTTTATTTTTATTTTGCGTTGCGCGTTATCTATCACGGACAAAAGACGGGAGCCGGCTTCTTCCTGTCCAATCCCTTTTTGCCTCATGTCGTCACGAATATTCTCAATTTCGCTATTAAATTTCTCGCTTTCTTCAGCAAGTTCTTCGTCTAAATTTTTCTTCAGCTGGTTAAGGCTTTCAGCGGTGCGTTGCCGAACAGCGTCGGTTACGTCATCAATTCGTTTAAGTGTACGGTGAACAGGCCGTCTTGTACGAATTTCGAGGAATCTATCATCACCTGCTACGGAATCAATTGTATTCAGAATAAACGGTACATTCTCAAAATCGAGATTGATACCAAGTCCGAGCGGATTACCCTGCTCCTGCATTGTGAATACATTATTCGCGAGCAAATCAATGTCGGCAACAACCACGACGTTAAGCGGAATCGGCTCTTGCGACTTATCGGCATTTGCCTGATCCGAGCTGGCTCCTTCTGAAATCGGCAACGGCGGCAATTCACCGGTAATATGAACCGCAATCTCTTTCGGTCCTTCCGTGACACGGTTCGGACGGTTTACCCGTTCGTCAAATTTATCAAATTGGCTCACTTCAAGGAAAGCGTTAATCGAGTCTTCGACCAAAGCCAATCCAGACGGTCTGTAAATCGTCCAAAGTAACGGCTTGTAATCAAGCGGAACTCCGTCCACTTTTTTCATGGAACCAGGAAACGGTAACATCATATACTGCAATTTTAACGTAATCGGGTCATCTTGCGCAAAAGGAGAAACGAACTCTTTCGTTTTGCTGTTTTTCGCTTTATCAAGGAAAACCACCCCCTTCGGCAGCGAAGATTCCAACTTGCGTATCGGATTATAATCCTGCCAAACAGAATCAGAGCCGTTAAAATCAATACCCAGCATACGCCAAAGAAGCGAAATATCACCTTTTGGCAGATTTCGAGGCATCATCATCATTTGATTCTGCTGCCTGCGCGGTTGATTTGTGCCACTAACAACATTTAAAAAGTGGTAAGGTAACGGGTCCTCAAAAATAATAGTCGGCTGTCCGCGACGAATTGCCATTACGAAATTCTGCATTTGACCGGGATCCAACGTTGAAGGTTGAACCGCTAACAATGCGTCGAAGTATTCCATTATCGGCAATGTCGGGTCAACTTCCACTACATTATACCGTTTTCTCAGTTCCGAAATTATCCGCATTTCCGGGCTCATTGACATTGTTTCCATTGAGAAAAATCCGAAGAGCGGCACATCTGTTTTCACAATTCCGATACGTTTTTTCTGCGGGTCGGTGACGCTGCAAAGTGCGTGAACCAATTCGTATTCAGGCGAAAGACCTCGGTCAATAAACGGTAAAGTCAGCGTTCTTAGACCGCAGCGGAACACTACGCCGAGAAAAATCCGTGTGTTGCTTCTATTTCCTTGCGTTTCGTACCAAACTTCACGCGGCTGAATACCGTACCGTTCTGCGGCAATAAGTGCCGCCTCGGTGTTCGGCTGGATTTCGTGAATACGAACAGAAATATTCTTGCTGTCAATTGATTCGAATTCCTTTAACGTCGAAATAATGTTAAGCCGTGTCTGCGCGTACGGCTTCGGCACTTCCGAACTTATATACGCTTCTATTA
>JBOFQC010000454.1:0-3702 GCA_051660725.1 Thermoguttaceae bacterium | reverse complement strand
TACTCTTCTTCTTCGCCCTGTTGTGGGGGGGACTTTTTCGCGGACTGATACTCAAAAGCTCTGATAGTCTCATCCTGCCGGTGATGGCATTCTTTTTCACTGGTTTGATCGGCATCGGGGGACTTCTCTCGTTTTATGCATGTTTGCCGAAGTTTTATCTGGAGATGGCGAATAGCTCCAGTCCCATAATTCGGTTGTTCGGATTTGTCTTTCAAGTGGGGCTTTGGGAAGAACTTTGCAAAATCGTGCCGGTTGTGTTGTACTTGGCGTACACACGAAAACACTGCTCACCGAATCGACTTTTGCTCATCGGCGTCTTTTCCGGGCTCGGCTTTGCGGCGTTTGAGAATATTAGCTACAGCATGTTGAGTATTCTTAATACGTTGGAACAATCAACTGGTGGTGCCCAAGTAGCTGGAGCGGAAGGTCTTGCAATGGGAATTGCATCGGGCGTACACGGTGCGATGGTCAGCATCCTCCTCCGTTCGATGTCACTGGTTTTTGCTCACGCTCTCTGGACGGGAATTTTTGCCTATTACCTTGCGATGGCATTTATGGCTGGCCATCGCTGGTTTGTTTTATGCATACTGGGCTTGCTGGTTTCGGCGGGGTTACATGGTCTGTACGACTGGTTCTGCGGGCTCCAGCCGGTCTTTGCAGCTGGGATCATCGCCTTGAGTTTTATCCTGTTCTTTGGGTATCTGTCAAAAATCCGCACGGTATTGTCCGAACAACCCCTTTCCCACGAAGAATTGGAACCCGCGCTGCGGTAAATTCCCAAACAAATTGATGTTCGTGAATTTAGTGCTCAACAAGAATCTTGACCACAAAATTTTTACAAAAAAACAGATATCAAACTTTCAGGCGGAAGCCTTATGCAAGAGAAAATAGTGAGCATAAGCATAGACAAAATTCTTTCCGAGTCGGTTGAAACAAGCCAATCGATAGCGGATTTTCGTAATGTCCCTGACCGCGATGCCTACGCAACTATTCGGGGATTTGTGTATCAAGTCGATTTGACGATACTTCGTTGGCTAGAATTGCATGAAGGTCAGATGCTCGAATTAGAATCCGGTGAAGACATTGATCTTGTGGATGCTGCCACCACCGAATTTCCTCGCAAACGTCTACTGGAGCAAGTCAAACATCGTGATTCCACAATTACGTTACGATCAAAATCGGTCTTGGAGGCGATCAAAAATGCCATCGTGCATCGGGAAAACAATAAAACCCTTGATATTACTGTTCGATTTTCTACCAACGCGACTATTGGGCGTGAGAACAAATTGTCAACACAAATTCCCAATGGAATAGGACTATTACAACTTTGGGAATCTATTCGCAAAAATGAAAATATCGGTATTTCTGAATCAGAAACAATTAAGCTGATTCGGTCGCAAATTGCAAAACAGAAGAAACCAAATCAGCACCAAACAAAAGATTTTACATCATGGAAGACGCTGCAAGATTTTTTTGCTAACCCTGATGACACCATTATCAAAGATTTGATATGCCACATTGAGTGGTCAACCGGAGGACCATCTGCCACATCAACCAAAACAGAAATACAGAAAAAACTAACGTCACTTGGCAAAGCGACAGATGACACACAAGCGACAGAACTATATCAGCGGTTATTTCTTGTTGTTTTCAAACTCTTGTGCCAAAAGGGACAAAAGCGACTTACATCGGAATTACTCGAGCAGGTATTTACAACACCGACATTATCAGAGGCGGATCGGCAAATCCTACAGCAATTGCAAAATTCTGTTGCAGATCATGAGTATCGCATCACTGCCCTTGAAATCAATACTCTGGCAAAACAGGAACAAATTTCTGTTTTTGATGTGGTTCCGTATCTGCCTTCAACATCCCCACCGTTTCTCCCTGATTGTGTTGCAAAAAGACAACCGACAATAGACAGGGTAGCTCAAGAGGTGGAGAACGCCTCATGGATTGCGATTCATGGTAACTGCTCATCAGGAAAAACGGTATTTGCAGCCCTGCTGACAGAACAATGGGAGAGTGAGTCGATTTGGATACAACTCGATAAGAGCAGCCGCATTTCAGCCGTAGCATTTATTGAAAGAGCGTTGTATGCGATAAAGCAACAGCCTACGGGCGGCAACCACAACAATTGGTTCAACGATTTATTGTCATCTCTTGAAGAAGGTGCCACAATTGTAATTGACAACCTTCCTGATCTGTCATGTAATCCAGAGTTGAAAACGTGGCTTGCCACGTTCTTTTCGGCATGTCGCCAGCACAAGATTCGATTAGTGACGATTGGAGAATACAATCTCCCACAATCTTTTCTAGGCGGTTTTGGACCGGGGCTGATCCAACCAGCTTTGGTGCCTCAATTTAGCCAAGACGACGTTATTGAATTGCTCCAAAACTCAGGGGCACCAGATGGTTTTTGTACCAAAATTTCGATTGATATAATATACGCGAATACATCGGGACACCCACTGTTGGTTTTGGCTACAGCGGCATTTCTTCGACAACAACATTGGAACTTTGACGCGAATGTAATAATAGACCTTCTAAAAAACCCTCATTTGAACGAGTTGAACGATGATATTATTCGTCAATTGACATATTCGATTTGTGATAATTCTCGCGATTTATTGTACCGATTAAAACTTGCCAGCTATCAATTTAGGCGCGAAGCGGTGGATGCCGTTGGACAAGTTTCTCCTGAAATTGCACGCTATAACGAAATTTTTGCGGAATTGACTGGTCCTTGGGTAAATCGAAAAAGCAATAACACATTTGAATTGTCGCCATTAATCACGTCGATAAAGCATAATTTGCTCAATCAACAAGTTGCCCAAAAATGCCACGAAGCACTTGGCAATTTGATCATGCAGAGCCAATGTATAAGCTCAATTGACATTATGCAAACCATTTCGCATTTCGATTTAGCCGGGTTGTATGATAGAATGGCAATTGTTTTTATTGTTGCATTACGATCACTCGGTGAATCAACAAACCCTTCTCCGCATGAAATGATTTTATCATTCTGGACTCATGTCAGAATGCCCGAAACCGTCCGTCCATCATTGCGAATGCTTGCTCGATCAATGCAGTTAGAACTACGCTCACGTCTTGGGATGGACAATAACGATATCATTGCCAATGATATCCACCTTATTTATGATGAGATTGGTACCAATGATACATTGACCATTATTCCTGCGTTATTCTATGCATATATGGCTTTTGCCAAAAGCGATCCCTGTTTTTCTCATAAAATGTTATCGCATGCGTTACAAGAATTTTCAAACTGGCAACATACACGTGAAATTGTGGGCACGGACGAACCAATTCCAATAGAGCCAGGAATGTTTCTACTGGCAACAGTGGACCAACTAAAAAATCGTACAGAATTTGAAGATTGGTTGAATACGCTCGAATCGTTTCCAAGTGAAAACATAGCGAGAATTGCTGCCTCCTCGGATTCGGTGTTGATGTGCATAGTCTACATTGATAGATTTATCCAAAAAGAAACAGCGAAATCCCAGTCTGAACATGATTTGCGAGAAATACTATTCTTTCTCTCACTAGTGCCTTGTAAACATTAACGATTGGGATTGACCTGTTTTGGCAAGTTGTGGTATAATATCCGTTTTCAACACACGGAGGTTTACCATGAAAAAAATATACATCGTTCGGCTTTCCGACGAAGAACAAAAAATT
>JBOFQC010000453.1:0-1935 GCA_051660725.1 Thermoguttaceae bacterium | reverse complement strand
CGCCGCCGTAAAAGACGAAATCCGGTTGTTCCGGCAAATTGTTCACTTCGGCAACTGCCCGATACAGAGCGTTTGCGAATCGGTCGTTTTTCTTCTTTTCGTAAAGGTGCGAATCGGAAATGTACGCGATTTTAAAACCGGCACCATTACCGTTTTCGGCAGCGGCTGCGAATTTAATCTGTTGAAAAGCGGAACCGGCAGTGACGCCAACAGCACTTGCCGCCGCAAGTGACGCTGACGCCACTTTCATGAATGAACGCCGGTCAAGGTTTTTCAGGTCTCGATAAAATTCATCGTGTTCCCGCTGCTCCCGGGAATCAAGGTTCTCTCGTTGATATTGTGTTGTCATTTATGTTTATGTAGTTGTTAGTGGTAAAAAAGTTGCCGACAAATAAATTAATTTAGTTGTCATGAATATCTGTCAAGTTGTTCTGGTTACCAAATCACATTAACGAGGCCACTTTGTTGGATTCTTCCATCAGCTGAAACCAACGGGCACTCCAAATCAATCGCGGTTGCGACAATAATTCTATCAGCTGGATCTCGGTGCATTTGCAATTGAGAGCTTTTTACTGAAATTGGTAAAGTAAGCGGCATTATTTTTATAGTTGGAACATTAAACAGTGTTTCCAGCCAATCCAAAACAGCATACGGAGGTGTAATTCGGCCTTTATTCGCAAGTAAAGCTATCTCCCACGGAGTAATTGCCGAGACACATAAAATATCTGCTTTTGCAATCTCCTGTTTTGCCCAACTACTGAGTCGATCCGGTTCTGAGTTCATCCAAAGAATTACGTGAGTATCACATACGATCACTGCAATACCTCCCATTCCTCTTCAGACGTATAATTTATAATGTCACCATTTATCAAATTCGGAGCAAACGCTTGCGGATTCGTAAATCGTTTCAACGCTTCATTTTCATGCGACTGAGGCGGTGCAATTTTATTTTCTGCGCTGGTTGAACAAACCTGACTTTTTGTAGTTGCAATTCCACGATCTTCGGATGTGATATCACGTGCTAATTGCGATTGTTGGCTTGGAGAAAGTTGCATCGCCAACTTCAATATCTGTTCATATCCAACATCACTTGTTATTTGCATATCATAAATCCTTTAATCCTTCTGCGATCATGTAAAATATGTAACTTGCGTTTAAGCAGCTGGTTGCACTTCACGTAAAATTCTTTTTTGTGATCTGCTCTGCTCAATATCCAAATCATAATCCAACTGCAAACCGAGCCAAAATTGTGGCGAGTTACCGAAAAATCGGGCAAGCCTCAACGCCATTTCTGCTGAAAGTGGCGTTTCACAATTTACCAGTTTTTGCACTGTTGTTTCTGAAACATGCAATGCCAATGCAAGTTCAGTGTTAGAAAAGTTTTTAGGTACTAGAAATTCTTCTTTAAGCACCTCTCCAGGATGGACTGGAACGAATTGTTTTTCACTCATAGTAAATTTTAATCTTTTTGCGGAAAAACGAACTCGACTTCAAAATGTTCTTCGTTTTCGAAGTTCGGCTGCGGAAGACCGGATTGGAGCGTTTTTATACCGGCGTTTTCTTTCGGCTCAAACTGCATGATTTGTCGGCTTGTGACCGCGGCGTCACGGTGCGTACGACCTGTTTTGTTAGCCAAATTCGTTTGACGCACAAATTCCCGAGTGTTGTCGTTTGCAAACTGCACATCGGTCAGGGCGAACAGAAATTCGACAAGCTGAGCGACTTGTTCTTCCGAAAGATTCAACGGTTCGATACCGCCGTCAAGGTATTCGTTTTTGACGCCACCTTTGTTGTAATGGTCGACTACATCCCAAAGCGTTTCAAGCGACCCGTCGTGCATGTACGGGCCAGTAATGCCAACGTTTGTCAAGCTCGGAGTACGAAATGCACCAATATCAGACTTATTCCGGGTGACGATGAAACGTCCGAGTTCGC
>JBOFQC010000452.1:0-10967 GCA_051660725.1 Thermoguttaceae bacterium | reverse complement strand
TGGGGCTTACGTTCTATGTTTTTAATATGTGTTTTGTCAGAAGCTGCCGTTTGTTTCTTCCAATGAATGGTTATTCACCAATGCAAACATTTACCTCGGTGTTTTACTCTTTTGAGGTAATTTTTATCGGCTTATATTGTGTCGTTTCAAGCTACGTAATTAACCGGCGTTGGCGAAAAATAGTTGAAGAAGATATTGCGAAGCCGTGTGATACCGCAGCATTGGAATTATCCAGCTTGTCAATTAATCGTATTTGGAAATTCTTTTGTTATTGTTTGCCAATTCCATTAATTGTCGTTTTGCCTTCTGTGGCTTTTACATTGATAATGATAGAGTTGCATGGTAACAGCTGGACAAACTATTTTGGGTATATACCATTCATTTTCTCGCTTCGCTTCGTTGTTTTGCCGTATCTGTACGTAGTATTTATTTTATTTGTTTTCTGTTTTGCTGCAAAAAGAATGGTAGTCGACACCGAATCCCTGACCAACTACAAGCCGAAAATTTCCAATTTCCTGCAAGTGTTGACCGGCAAGGAACAACCGCCCCATGGTTTACGGTTTAGGACAAATATCTGGAATGATCTTTTACTCGTTGGTCTTGGAATGTGCATGGTCCAGGCAACTGTGGGCCGGTATTATGCGTGGTATCTTCCAACTGCTTCCCTGACTTTTGCCGAGTGCGGAGGGGTTATGTTTTACACGGTGTCATTTCTTGCGTATATTTATTTTGCCGTGTTTTATGCAGGGATACCTGGAAAACGTTATACCGGATACATTCATCTCGGCTCGTTTCTGATGATTTTAGATGCGGTTTTCATGCTTTGCGAGCAGTTGCTTTATTTTGGAACCGGAAGAATCATCACAATTGACTCATGGGCTTTTGGGTTCATGTTATTCTGGCTTGGTTGCTTCATAATGGTTGGCGTTGCCGGACGTTACGCATTCCGAAAGGAGCGTTAACGGTGTCAGAAATTGGAAACGCTGATCTAGGATCAGCGGCTAAACATAATCGACAAATTTAAATTTGGCTGTGTACTACCTTGCTTGATTATAAAACCGGAGCAGGGCTCCGGTGCTAACAAAAAATTTACTACAACTTGAATCGTGATATCAATCTCTCCAAAGTCGTCGCTTGTGAATTCATTTCACTCGACACACTCGCCGTCTGTTCCGCACTGGCGGTATTTTGCTGCGTAACCGAATCGATCTGATGCAAGCCTTGTGACACTTGCGATACGCCTTGAGCCTGTTCGTTGCTTGCTTTAGCAATTTCGTTAATCAAACCAGCAACTTTCGTCGCTTGCGTGACAATTCCGTTCAACATGTCGGCAGTTTGCGAAGCGATTTCGGCCCCGTCGTTGATCTGCTTGCTGTTGTTTTCAATCATTTGCGTGGTTTCCGCAGCCGCTTTCGCACTTCTGGCAGCCAAATTGCGGACTTCTTCGGCGACAACTGCGAAACCTTTTCCGTGTTGACCTGCCCGCGCTGCTTCAACGGCGGCATTCAATGCCAACAGATTCGTTTGGAAAGATATGTCGTCGATCACTTTTACCACTTTTTGCACATCCTGAGAATTTTTGGTTATGATTGCCATTGATTCGATCATCTGTTGCATCATTTTCTGACCGTTAACAGCGGCGTCATTCGCTTGGCGTGCAAGTTGGTTAGCCTCCGAAGCGTTCTTGGCATTCGCAGTTGTCTGGCCACCAATTTCGCTCATTGACGCCGTTATCTCCTCAATGCTTGCGGCTGATTCCGTTGCTCCTTCTGAAAGACTGTCACTTGCCGACGAAACCTGCTTCGCTCCGTCTGTTACTTGCTCAACGGTTTCCTTCACATTCGTAAGTGTATTACGAATCGACTCCACCATGTTCTTGAGCGCAATATTCATAACGTCTTTTCCCCCACGAACTTGCACGTCACATGTCCAGTCGCCGTTTCCCAATGCCGTTGCCAACTGAGCAACCGATCTAAACGACGTAATTAACTCCGAAAATGCGTTTGCCATGACGCCAATTTCGTCTTTTCGCTTCATGTCTTCCGGCGGTAAATTGATACTGGTGTCACCTTCGCGGGCGATGTACGTCATCGCTTGTGATGCGTGTGACATCGGCTTGGTTACGTTGTTATATATCAGGTAAACCAATACAAAGCAGAAAATGACCAGCAAAGGTATTCCGAGTAAAAATGCCCACCAGATACTTTTGTAAAAGACTGCGTCCTCGGCTTCGGTTGAAACGCCGGCAAAAATAATGCCCAACACATTACCGTCTGAACCAAGAATCGGATGATACATTACGTTCATTGGTTTTCCCAGAACCAACGTTCGACTAATCGCGTCTTTCTTTTCTTCGAAAACCTTTTTTGCAATTGGCGGGTTGTTCAATTTGGTGCCAACCATTCTTTCGCCTTTTTCGTTCTTCAAGGTTGTCATTATCCGCGTGTCGCCCAAAAAGGTTGTAAACTCGAATCCTTTCTTCTGTTTCATATTATCCACCCAGGCTTCTTTATCCAAGCGATAACCGCCAGAAATGGCACCAACGATTTTCCCGTTTTTGTCCTTAATCGCCGACGCAACACGGAGAGCAAGTGGCGTGTTTTTCGTACACTCGAAATGAGCGGCTGCCGGTTTCCCTTGAAGTGGATCAGCTAGGCTTTTAAGCATTTCCAATGAATCACCGTAATCTGCAGGATTAGAAGTTCTGGCGATCACTTTACCGTTGATATCACAGAGCGTAAAAAAATCGCTTTTGTACGGGGCGTCAAACGCTTTAAAAACTTCAAAAGCGGCGTCACGTTGTGCAATTGCGAGTTTATCATTATCGTCCCCGGTAATTTCAAAAACGTTAAGCAGAGCACCGTTTTCAGCAAGTGCGTTTACTTGGCAAACCAAAAGTCCCCGCATCATGTCGAGTTCGGATACGAGGCTGTCTGCTTCTGATGTCATGTTCGCTTCGAGTGACGCACGAGAAACGGACTGATAAACTGGAATGAAAATCGCAGCAACGGCAGCGATAAACAAGATGAACATCACAAAAATCGGTGTGAGAATCTTGGCCAGCAAATTATTAAATATCTTCATTGTACTTAGGGGGTAAATTGTGAAAAGATGAATTTATTATTGACCGTAGCGCAAGATTATCCTGCTGGTCAGTAATATGACAGGCGCGCATTTGCCACGTGAATTTTTGCGTTTCTTCGCCATTTATGTACATGACCAGTACGCGGTCAAATTTATAAGTTTACGTTTTATCGCTTGGCAAAGTATTGCTTTTCCGAATGATAAGCAAAGAAAAACTCCGTTTAACAACCATGCAGAGAATTAATATCTTGCAGAATCGCATCACGGGCGAGGGCGTAAATTTTTCAGAAACAAATTTCTATTTACGGCCCGAATTTTCTTGAAGCACTATACAAGGTAGGAGACGTTCTTGTATCAAAAAAGATTAAATGTTGCGTCTTAAGTATGAATTTGCATAATTGCATTTCTTTCACCATCAGAAAAGGATTTTATGAAAAGTTACTGGTCAGAAAAAATTCGACACGTTTCCGCGATTAATTCGCAAAACATATAAATTGTTCTTATGACCAATACACAACGCATACAAAAGACAGGATTTTAAGCTGTCCTCTGCATGTTTTCCGTTAAGTTTGTAATATTATATTACACTATTTGTGTAATATTAAGGAAAAACCAGTTAAAAAATATAACGGATAGGCAATTTGCAACTGCTTGTAGCGGTTTTATTGATTGCGATAATTTTGTTCGTTTTACGGGCGGTTATTTAGCGGGCTTGTAGGTGATTGATTAGCATACCGCTCAAAATTGTGTGCAGGTCACTAATTTTCGAGCCATTTGCGAATTTCTCCAAGTAATTTTTTGGCGTCAATTGGTTTGCTGCAAAATGCGTCCATTCCGCAATCAAAACATTTTTGAGCGTCCTCTTTCGTTGCGTTTGCCGTCAGAGCAATGATTGGAATTCGCTTCTTGCCGTGCTGCATTTCCCAGTCGCGAATCAAAATCGTCGCTTCGTACCCGTCGGTTTCCGGCATTTGACAATCCATAAGAATCAAGTCGTAATTCTTGGTCATCGTGGCGTCACACGCCTCCCTGCCGTTGATCGCGATATCACTTTGAAGCCCGGATTCCAAGAGCAGGTTTTGGATCACTATTTGATTCACTCGATTATCTTCGGCGACAAGGATGCGGCAGCTTTTCGCGAATTCACGCCAGTTACTTTCAAAATCTTTTGCCAATTGCGCCTTGTGAATGCCGGATTGAGATTCTGAAATTTTCTTTTGCTCCGCTAAATATTGCTGCCATTCGGATTCGTGAAGCAGCGTCATTGTGGTGTCAAACAATTGCGAATAACCTAATGGTTTCGTTATTGTCAATGATTTGACATTGTTCAATTTCTTCAGGTTAGTTTCCGAATTTATTGGCAATAAAAACATCACGCTTGTTTTTTTCCATTTCGGATTCCCGTCGATTCTTTCCGCAAGTTCTGTCCCGGCACCATCATGCAGCGACTCGTCAATCATGACGATTTCAAATGGCTGTTTTTCAGAATCTTGAAGTTTCTCGCAAGCGGATTCAATGGAGTCAGTTTCATGCACATCCATTTCCCAAACCGCGAGCTGCTTGGTTATCGCAAGTCTTAACGTGGCATTGTCGGATGCAACCAAAACTTTTTTGGATTTTACTTGGAATTTATCATTTATACCAATGTAACTGGCACCAACGCAAACTTTGCTGTCTGTAACCGAACAAGATGTAAGTCCCCGTTCGTTGCACAGAAATTGTTGATCGGTTAAACATTTCTTCACAAACTCGTCGCAAGTAAATGGAAGCGTAAACCAAAACGTGGAACCTTTGCCAAATTCGCTGTGAACGCCGATATCACCTCCCATCAACTGCACAAGCTTCATTGAAATGGCCAATCCGAGCCCGGTACCGCCGTAAATTCTCGCAGTCGAAATGGCAGTCTGCGAAAACGCTTTGAATAGTCTGTCAAGTTTGTCCTCCGGTATGCCAATTCCGGTGTCATGCACTTCAAACCGTACAACAAGTTTATCATCTTGCCATTCTTCGGGCATTACTTCAACATGCACGCCCCCTTGCTCGGTGAACTTAATCGCGTTTCCGACCAGATTCATAAGCACTTGCCGCAAACGACCAGCATCTCCTTTGAGAAGACGCGGCAGAATCTTGTAAAAAGTAACGCAAAGTTCAAGCGATTTGCTCTGCGCTCGAGATGCGAGAATTCCCAGCACCGATTCAGTGGTGTTCAATATGTCGAAGTTTTCGTTCTCAATCTCGATTTTACCCGCTTCAATTTTTGAGAAGTCCAAAATGTCGTTGATTAGAAACAGCAAGGATTCGCCCGACACTTTCGTGAGCAGTGCGTATTCGTGTTGTTTCGGTGTCAGTTTGGTTTGCAGCATTAAGTCTGAGAATCCAATGACACCATTAAGCGGCGTCCTGATTTCGTGCGACATTGTAGCTAGGAATTCGCTTTTGGCTTTGTTGGCGTTTTCCGCTTCGATTTTTGCTTTTTTCAGGTTTTCGGCATTACGTCGCTGGCTGAGATGGTGACCGATTCCCTGTGCAAGCAACGCAAGTTGTTTGGCGTCAAATTCGTCGTACGGTTCGGATTTGTTTCCGACACCAATAATTGCGATTGGCTGGTCGTTATCCCAAATCGCGATGTTCATGTGGGAATGGATCGGGCAATGTCCTTCTGGAAACAAGCGGTTTCCTGGTAAATTGGCAACATCATTGTGAATAACAGCATTTTTTTGTTCGACGCAGGCCTGTAACAACTCAGAACGTATGTGCTGGTTGTCAATTAACTCTTTCGGAATACTACAAGTCTGATGCCCACCATTTATCCAGGACCGAAATGGAATAACATTTCCCTCAGAGTCGAGCGAAAGAAAATAACCAGTTGTACTTCCAGTCAAATCAACACAGGTTTCAATGGTGAAATCAACGGCCTCCTGCTCCGAAATATAAGCCATTTCTGCAAGTTTGAGAAGCGAATTTGTTCGTAATCTGTCACGTTCAAGAACGGCTTCCTTTTTCTTGATTTCTCTGATATCACGAGTAAATCCTACGACAATTGTTTCGTCGTGACGCTTGACTTGAACAAGGGTGACTTCAGACGGCATGGGCGTTCCGTCCAGTTTTTGGTGTACCCATTCAAACTGTTGGTAACCGGTCTCAAAGGCCAAGCGGATTTTTTCTTTCGCTTTTTCGCTTGACAGTCTGCCGTCCGGTTGGTACTCCGGCGATAACTCCGCAAAGTGGTCCAAATATTCCTGCTTGCTTTTCAGGTCAAAAAGTCGTGCCGCTTCGAGATTGCAGTCAACATTATTAAAGTTCGAGTCCCAGAAATTACAGCATAACGGCGTTGCGTCCAACATGATGCGAATACGTTCGTCAGCTTTTCTCATTTCATCGAGCATTTTATTCAGATCACGGAGATCACGGGTGTAACCGACAACAATTGCTTCGTCGTCGCGTTGAACTCGTACCAGAGTGATTTCAGACGGAATAAGTTCGCCGTTAAGTTTTTGATACACCCACTCAAAAGATTTATATCCTGCTTCAAAGGTTTCACGCAGATTTTCCAGTAACATTTTTTTAGAGACATCGCCGCACGGTTGGTTTTCCGGCATCAATTGGTAAAAATGATAAATGAAGTCCGCTGTGTTTGAGAATCCAAATAGTTTTAGTGCCGCTTCATTACAATCCACGATGTCAAAATTCGAATCGAAAAGCATAACGCTAAACGGTGCGTGGTCGAGAATTTGCGTGACTTGCTTTTTGGCTTTTACCGCAGAAGTATTGGCTATTTCGAGGTTTGCGAGCAGGTTCTTTCGCTCCGTGATATCAAGGCAGATACCTGCAAGTTGGATGCAATTTCCAAACTCGTCCCTGATCGCAATCGCATTGGCGTCAACCCAAATAGTGCTGCCGTTTTTATGTTTCAGTGGTATTTCGCGTCTGTACTCATCGATATCACCGTTAATCGCATCATCTCGAGATTTTAGGCTTTCATCCGTTTCTCCCATATTGTAGAATTCGGAGACGTTATGTCCAATCGCTTCTTCATAGGGATATGCCAGAAGTTCAAGGAATGCGCCGTTGACATTTGTTATAGTGCCGTCCGGTTCGTAAAATACAATTGGGACATTTCCGTTAAGCACGGCGAACATTTTCGCCTCACTCCACAAAAGCTCGTCGGTTCTGGTTTTAAGAAGTTCTTCGAGCTGGGTCTGGTACTGCGCAATTCGGTCCTCCATTTCCTTGCGTTGTGATATGTCCCGAATAAAATTTACGCCGGCTGTTATTTTTCCATCTTCGCCGAAGATCGGATAGCTGAAGTGCTCGAGCCAAATACCCTCTTTATCGGCACTCAGTTTTTCGTAATGTATCGCATGTTCAAGTTTCCCGCTTAGAAACATTTTTTTAGCCGGACAATTCTCACAAACGCTTTCCCGACATGAAGTTTCCCAGCATTTTTTTCCGATAAGCGGTTGAAATTGAGGGTACATGGCGTCAAACGTCGGATTTGTACGTTGTATGACATAATCCTCGTCAATAACAAATATTCCGTCTTGAATGCTTGAAAACACGTCGCTGATAAACGCATCGTGTTCTTTTTTGGTTGCTTCGGTTGCTTGCGTCACTTCACGTGTAAACGCGAAACCTGCCTGAACAACAATAAAACGAATCACAATTGTAAGCAACACGATTCCAGCAAAAAAAATCGCCATGCTGACGAAAACTTTCTTGTAGACAACCACAGAGACTTTGTGTTGCGGAAGAGAAACCAACAGGAACCAACCATTTTCTTCAAGCGGCGAAAAAGCGAAAAAATAATTCTCGCGGAGACTCGGTGAATAAGCATGAAAAGAACCCGATTTGCCGCCGAGCATTTTATGCTTCATTTCATCCAAATCGTTGCAACGCCACTCATCAAGGAGGGAAAATATTTTTTTGTGCATCTCCCAATCGGCGTTTCTTGCACTTATAACGGTACCTTGGGAGCTACACAAAATAAATTCCGCGTCTTCGTTATTGATTTTATTAACGGTATTACGGATGCTGTCCAAAGAAATATCAATTGTCGCAATTCCTTTTAACGCACCGTCTTCTGCAAAAAACGGAACACTGTACGTACACATAAGCGTGCCTGCACCTCCAGTGTCGTAATACGGTTCCGACCAAGTCGGCTTTTTCGTTTGCGCAGGAATGGCAAACCAATCTTCAGACGTGTAATCCCTTTTTGCAAGGTCCTTGTACCGATAACCTTGTACCATTTCGCCGACATCGTCGGAATTATTCGGTACGTAAAGATAAGGAGCGTGGCGGGTTTCGTAACCCGGAAACTGGCTCGGCTCGTAAGCGACTGCGCTGCCGACAATAATAGGGTGCCTTTTTAAAAGCAACTCAATATATTCGGTAACTTCTTCCGTTGAATCGGGGTTCGATGCGGTTATATAGTCGGCAAGGCCAATTGCTGTTTCGGCAGCATTGGAAAAAAACATATCACACACCGTGGCGTAATATGACGTTTTCTCAATAAGATAACGCTCAGTTTGCTCTGCCACATTTTGCGATTCGATACGGATTTGAATAATAGCGACAATACCGTATACGACTATTATTGGCACAGCAAAAAATAATAGTAATTTTTGGCTGATAGAAAGGTTTTTCATTAGTTATCGACCTGCGCGAAAAAATGGAGCTGGTTTATTTTTATCTTGGCGCAATTTTGAGCTGGTTGTTAAGGTACAGCGCGCGCATTCTTGGCTTTTGCGGCTCTGTTTCACTTCGTCTGGAAAAGTTTAAGGCTTAATCTTTTGGAAACAGCAGTAACAATATTAAAACAATATATTCTACTTTTTTTTGTGCCAATCTGCAAGAAAAAGCGAAAAAACACAAGTTTTTTTACTTGTTCATCGGAAATCCGTGGATGATTTTCGTATTAATGCAATTATCGACACGGTGTAACTGATTCGTTTCCAATCAATTGCGTGCTATTACACTCGTTTGTAAAAGCTTATTATTTTGCTCTTGACTTTTTTTCAAAATTTTTAGATAGTTCCTATATTTTCTAGTCACGGCAAATATTTCAGGGGGCGTTTTTGACTCGCTCGTAATTTTGAGTCGGCTCGTAAATTTGTAAGCCAAACGGGCGCGAACCCTCGACTTTTTCAACTCGGTTTTTGGCACGTCTGAAAAGTCAATACTTATTTTTTTGAAAACATCAGTAAAATGCGAAAAAACTGTTTCTCACTGTTATGCGTTTCGGCTTGTTTTTTCTGCTTTGTCGGTTGCTTGTTACTCGGCACCGCGAACACAAATTCGGTACTTGCTCAAGAACTTGGATTCGAGCAGCTTGCCGAGTCGTTCAGTTTTGATTCAGCAGCGACCAGCCGAACTACTAATAAATCGACTAATAACCAGACGCAACAACAAGTGGTAACCATCAATGGTAAACCATCTGGTTATAAAGTAAACGGAAAAACGCCAAACGAAATAGCAAATGATAAAACATTTGGTGGTGTAGTAACGCTTAGCAGGGTTGTGACAACTACGCCTAGAAGTGATGTAACATTTGACAGTGATGTAATGCTTGGAAATGATTCAATTCCGGATGACGCAACGTCGGCCGTTTTGCTCAAATCGGGCTTCGTTATTGAAGGAATTGTTTCGCAAGAAGAAGATGTTTATATGATCGAACATGAAAACAATAAACTTAGAATTCCGACAAGCCAAGTTGATTTTATTGGCAAAAACAAGAAAAAAATTTGGGAATACAAACATGGCTTGCCAAATGCGGATTCGCTCAGCGGTGCAACATCGCTTGGCAAATGGTGTTCAAGCAACGGCTTATACGACGAGGCGATAACAGAATTCCAACGAGCAAAACAATATGTCAAGACTTCACAGGAAATTAAAACCCTCGACCGGGAAATAAACGCCGTTGTTGCGAAGAAAAAATTACCGACAATTGTTACGGCACAAGTAAAAAATGACAAAACCATCGCAGCGAAGACGGAAAATGACGACTTGAACACCGATGCGAAGCCGGCAGCCAAGCCGTCAAAAAGAACTTTGTCGCGACAATCCCGCAAATCGAATAATCAGGAACCTGTGCAAAAAGATGCATCCGAAACGGAAGCGTTTGCTGGGCAGAATCCGTTTGCAGAACGCTTTTCGCAAATTGTACCGGCTTCCTATTCCGAACCGAAACGTCCGGTTCCGGCTGAATCGCTCGACCCGTATGATCCAAAATTGTTCAACCAAAAATACCGCGGACGTTCTGGCTCTCAGGAATCTCAATCCAACTCGTCGGTGCCGTAAAGCAGAGCTTCCAATTTTTGGGGAAGAATCGTTTCGCTTAAAAACTGGACACTGCCATCTCGGAACCCGAAATTCGCACCGCCTGTGTGAAAGCTGCCGCACCGCTTTGTAAGTCCGGTTGTGCTGTTACCTGACAGTATCGCGGTCATTTTATCCGCAGGTATTTCCTGGTCCGGTACCATCCAATCGACCGGATCAATTCGTTCGGCAACCAGAAACTGGTGCATTTTGGTGTCATCCGGTTTTTTACCAACCGTCGAACCGTCAAATAGCGTTTCTTTGGTGCCATCACTGCCGACGAACACGGTGTACGTGGTTTTTTCCGCTGGTAATTTTAGAGAATTAACCGAAGTCGGGCAGCGGTACACATCGGGACACTTGCTCAGAAATTTTGAATTATGTTCGCTGTTCCACGGTTCGTCAAGACGTATTTCCTCGGCCAAAGCCGTGAGCTCCGGCTCATCAAAATACGGCAACAGCAGCACCCGCCACGAATGGTTTTCACTCCGGCTCGGCGGAAACACACCATGTTTCGCATGATACCGCAACATCGCAAGCGTGATCCGTTTCAAATTCAACGCACAGTC
>JBOFQC010000451.1:0-2434 GCA_051660725.1 Thermoguttaceae bacterium | reverse complement strand
AATTTTTTGTTCTTCGTCGGAAAGCCGAACGATGTATATTTTTTTCATGGTAAACCTCCGTGTGTTGAAAACGGATATTATACCACAACTTGCCAAAACAGGTCAATCCCAATCGTTAATGTTTACAAGGCACTAGTTGCGCTAGTGGAATAGGGGGAATAAAAATTTTTCAGAATAATTCGGTTATTTCTTGTACTTCCGGTTGAAATTTTCCGCAAAAATCCTAAAATAGATTGGAGTTGCTCGAATGTCGTTATTCAAGAATTACACTAAATGAACAAAAAAATGTCAAAGAAGGTCGCCCCCAAACAACCGGAACGCTCGCCATCGCAGGTGCCGCAGTACACGATTCAGAAAGTGTCGGATATGACGAACATCACGGTTTACGCACTGCGGTATTACGATAAACTTGGTTTGTTCCCATTTTTGAAGCGTGGCGAAAACAACAATCGGCTCTTTTCCGAGTTTGATCTCGGCTGGGTACGAATCGTTCATTGCCTAAGATGTACGGGACTTCCGCTTGTAGATGTGAAACATTA
The DNA here is from genome assembly GCA_051660725.1 of Thermoguttaceae bacterium. GTDB lineage: Bacteria > Planctomycetota > Planctomycetia > Pirellulales > Thermoguttaceae > JAVBSX01. The sequence goes on along the minus strand of JBOFQC010000451.1, from coordinate 1,895 downwards.
CGTTGATTTATGTCTTGTCGGCGATGACACGATTGATGAGCGGGCGGAGATGATTTTTCGTCAGGAAAAAACCTTGCGTGCGAACATTGCAGCACTTCAAGAGCAGCTGAAAGTGTTACAAAACAAGAAGACGTACTACGAGGCACTTTTGGAAAACCGGCAGTTGTACGATTCGTGCAATCCGGCGAAAAGATAGGGCGACAAAGCATTTGGAATACGGTGCGGGAAACAAAAACGGGAGCAAGGGACGGAATCGAGACACGGAAACCGCAAAAGGCGATTGCGTGACTCCGTAAAATCGACAAACCTGAAATAGAATCCCCTCTCGGCGGGATTATTTATTGAAACAGTCCCGTAGGGACTTCCGAATGGTAGAACCGCAAACAATATCGTAACAAAAACCCCGTCGGGGTTCAATATCGGTGACCATTATTCAACTCCGTGAGCGTTCCCAGTCCAATTCCTAGATAAGACAACATACAACAGGTCAATCATGATAAAAACACCCCTTTACACAATACCCGTGCCTTCAACGGAATTTTTCACTGAAGCATTTTTCTATCAGTGCTGTATTCTTTTCGACTTCGAAAACGAGAATGGAGAGGCTGTTAGGACAGGATTTGATTTTTATTTACCTGCAGCAGTCAAAAAAACCAGTGAACGTGCTTCAACAATATGGCATTCAGATCAGGTTTATGATATACTGGCGCAAGTTGAAGATTCTCCATGGGTTGATGAAGTGAGAAAGAACATACCGGATCACAAAAAGCACTGGAAGACGAATCACTACATGATTTATTTGGATTCAGCAGGGTGCTTCGAGGTGATCGCAGCATCCTGGGCATTACTACCTGAACAAAAGGGAAAGTGGAGTGATGTTTTTAGGTCAATGAACGACTTTTTTCCTGAATTTTATTCAATCGACAATTTTATACAAAGAATGCGAGATGCTGATTCGCAGAAGATGTCCTAAGAAATTTCGGATACTTCACTGCATTCACCAACACAACATGGGGGTGGTATCAAATGAATGACAAAAAATTAACGTACATAAACGCTCGTTTTCATCATCGACAAATTAAATTTGGCTGTGCCCTACTAACAATTTTACGAACAAAAATTTATGACACGTTTTGCATTATCTTGTGTATTGTTTGCTATGTCCTTGACACCGTTGTTGAATGCGGAGGAAATCAAACACCGATTTCTGGCGTTGGACGAATCTAGGGCGCAAATCCTCTTTGTCGATCAATTTGCCCCTGCCAAAGACTGGACGATTCGGCTGGAAGCGTCCTGCCGGGACATGCAGTTAGTTGACGGAAAAATAATCGTCGGAATGTTAAGCGGCGGTTTTCGTGAGTACGATTTCAATACGCAGAAATTACTTCGGGAAGTCGTGAATCCTAAGTATTCTAACGGCGCGGTGTCTGTTGCAGCTTTTCGAACAAAGGACAAAGACACATATCTGGCAATTGATAGAAATCCGCTCGAAATCGTCCATCTTGACGCAGAAGGCAATGAAGTATCCGAACCGCTGAGATTTCCCGACATGAACGGTGTCAGGTGCGTGAGAGTCATGAAAAGTGGTTCTTTGATGTTTGGCGACAGGGAAAATATTATCATCGCATCATCAGACGGAAAAACCATGAAAAAAATCAACATACCTGGCGCAAAATATATGTACATGATCGAAGAGCTGCCGGACGGAAACTTGTTGGCTGCAAGTGGTTACAGCGCATTTCTGGTCTTTTTGGACGCAGACGGAAAAATGCTGAAAAAATGGGGCGGCAAGCCGGGACCGGAAAAACTCAACTTCAACTTTTTCGCTGGTTTTCAAATGCTCAAAAACGGTAATGTCATCGTCTGCAACTGGACGGGACACGGTGCCAACGACA
>JBOFQC010000450.1:0-2770 GCA_051660725.1 Thermoguttaceae bacterium | reverse complement strand
TAATGCGAAAACGCAGCTGACCCAGATTCGGTGCCGTACAAGTGCAGAACAGCGAAAACATAAAAGTGTCGCTACGGTTGAGCAAACGAGAAACACCGTTGATCCGAATATTATCTGAATTATGTATGTTTGCATGATGATTTTAATTGTTACAGTTTTGATCAAGAATGCTCGGTTACATTTTTTTGTCGATTAACGCTTTAAGTTCGGCGTAATCGGTTTCGGTCAAGTCGTCACCAGCCACGTCAAGCAGCGCGGCAACCGCATCAGCAGGTTTACCGCAGAAAAAATTGTTTAGTAAATTACGCAGTATTGATTTTTGGGCCGCATCTTTTGCAAGTACCGGGCTGTACAGATACCGGGTTTTTTCACGCCGGAATTCCAGAACCCCCTTCTGAACTAAAATCGTTAGCATTGCCCGCACCGCACTGTAAGACGGCGGATCGGGAATATTATCCAGCACTTCCTGAACCGACGCTTCGCTTAGTCGGTACACAGCTTCCACGATTTGCCGCTCTCGCGGAGCAAGAGATTCGAGAATTACGGGCTTTTCTTGTTGCTTGGTTTTTTCCTGCGCCATTTTTTCTCCTTTTTTCGCGTATTTTCAAGATGTTAATTTTTTAGCAGCTGCTAATATATTAGCAGCGTTTGGGTTTGTATGCAATCCCTTTTTTATAGAAAAGGTAAAAAAATAAATATTTTTGCATAATATTGCTCTTTCAATAAAAAATGAATTTTCGTAGTATCCTGTCAGAAAAGTCCTGTCAGAAAAGTATTCAAACGATAAATTTGGACCAAATGACCCGAGCTTGAAACCCAAGTTTGGCCTTACGAGACATGAAAACACCATACGCAATATTTTTTTTCGTGATGATAAGTTCGTCCGCTATTTTTGCAGCGGAGACGGCGCCACGTCAAATTCAATCCGGTTCGGTGAAGCCCAGAATTTTAGAGCGGCCTAACCCGCTACGTGAAAATGAGGCGGTTGGTTCTGTACCCGAAACGGCTAAAAACGGAGCAGCGGCGGGTAACGAAACCCTAAGCAACGCAAACCCGGTAAAGCAGGTTTCCAACGACGTGCCAATATTCGACGAAATGGAAGAAGATTTTTCTCCAGATTCGTATTCTGATTTAGATCAATACGCACCAACGGATAGTTTAGGAGAATATCCTGCTGAATATGACACCACAACGTTAAACGCGCCGCCAGTTGAACCGGATGTTGACCGGAGCGCAACCGTTACTCCGAAACGAACGGCTTCGAGTTCGCCTTCACCTATGCAAACAAATCGTGGTGCAGCGGTGTCAGGCGGCAAACTGCGGAATATTGAAGGACGCAATCCACGCCGTCCTCAGGAAGGAACCGGTATGCCGGGTCCAAGCAGCCTTGAAGGACCTCAAGCCGCGCAGGTTGTAATCGAAAAAATTTATCCGCAAGAAGTACAAATTGGTCAGGTTGCTGAATTTAAAATTGTCGTAAAAAATGTCGGACAAACAACAGCAACGGACGTAATTGTTCGTGATTTGATACCGCAAGGTTCGCAACTCGTTTCGACTAATCCGGCCACGACACCAAATGAAAACGGCGAACTTGTCTGGAACGTCGGTTCACTCGAATCAAACGGTCAGACGACAATTGAAATGGAATTGGTGCCACTTTCAGAAGGTGAAATCGGCTCGGTTGCGTCAGTGCAGTTTAACTCCGAAGCGTCTGGAAAAACAAGAGTTACGCGTGCAATGCTTACTCTCGAAGCACTTAATCAGCCTGAAGTTTTAATCGGTCAGGAAGCGATTTTGAACATTTCGATTTCCAATCCCGGTACTGGCACCGCAAAGGGTGTCAAAATCGAGTTCAAGGTGCCGAAAGAGCTTTCTCACTCCAAAGGAACGGATCTTGTTTTCAATGTCGGCGAACTCAAGCCGGGTGAAACGAAACAGTTGCCCCTAAAATTGCAGAGCCTAACTCCCGGACAGATTCCGTGTTTGTTAAGTGCAAAAGGTGAAAATAATTTGACGTCGGTTACCGAATCAATTGTGTCCATTCTTGCACCGGAGTTGAAGCTGCAAATATCAGGTCCGAAACAACGGTATCTGGAACGCAAGGCGGCATATTCGCTTACTGTAAGCAATCCCGGTACTGCAGACGCACGTGACATTGATTTGATCGCGTATTTGCCTGCTGGTTTGAAATTCGAAAGCACGAACCAAAGTGGCGTTTATGATCCGCAAGCTCACCGGGTAGTTTGGGCACTCGAAGAGTTGCCGTCAAAAAGTAATGGTGAAATTGAACTTATAACGGTTCCAATTGAATCGGGCGAACAAACAATTAAGTTTGAAGGTGTCGGGAGAGGTGAACTGAAAGCTGACACTCAATACGCCGTTAATGTTGAAGGGCTGTCCGCTTTGTCGTTTGAAGTGCTTTGTTTGTCCGACCCGGTAGAGGTTGGAAAGACCGCTACTTACGAGATAAAAGTTACCAACCGCGGCACAAAAGCGTCCAAAAATGTTGGTATCAGCGTCCGACTTTCTGAGGGTATGCAGTTTGCGTCTGCAGAAGGGCCGACCAAGCATAAATCAGACGGGCGAATTGTTAAATTTGCTCCGCTTTCGACAATTGACGCCAAGCAAGACCGCACATACAAGTTCACCGCAAAATGTTTGCAGGCGGGTGATAACAGGATCAGCGTTTCTGTCACGTCGGATGACCGCGCACCAATAACCAAAGAAGAAAGTACGCAAGTGTTTGAGTAGACGCCAGGTTTTTTTGAGG
>JBOFQC010000449.1:0-3330 GCA_051660725.1 Thermoguttaceae bacterium | reverse complement strand
AAAGTTGACCCGACTCCAGGCTCACTTTCAACTCCGATTTCGCCATCCATAAGTTGTGCCAGACGCATTGATATTGCAAGTCCAAGACCGGTTCCGCCGTAAATTCTCGCAGAAGAAGCGTCTGTTTGCGAGAAAGTTTTGAACAACCTGTCCATTTTGTCCGCAGGGATTCCAATGCCGGTGTCAGCAATTGAAATTTTTACAATCAATCTGTCATTTTTCCATCCTTCTGGTGTCACGAGAATTTGTACACCACCTTCTTCGGTAAATTTTATTGCGTTCCCGATAAGGTTTAGAAGCACTTGCCGCACACGTCCGGCATCACCTTCCAAAATCCTAGGCATGCCTTCCGAAAAAGCAGCGCAAAGTTCCAAGTCCTTGGCCTTCGCGCGCGAAGCAAGTATTCCCATAGCTGACTCAACCGTGTTGAGCAAATCGAAATCCTCGTCGGCAATCTCGAATTTCCCTGCCTCTATCTTCGAGAAGTCGAGAATGTCGTTGATCAGGAATAACAACGATTCGCCTGACACCTTGATAAGTTGTGCATACTCATGCTGTTTACGGTTCAATTCCGTTCCAAGCAGCAGGTCGGAAAGTCCGATGACACCATTAAGCGGCGTCCGAATTTCATGCGACATTGTAGCGAGGAATTCACTTTTTGCACGACTCGATTGTTCCGCCTCATCACGGGCATGTAAAAGTGACGTTTCAAGTTGCTGCCGTGCAATGGCACCAGCGATAAAACCGCCGGCACTGCGTAAAACGCCGATTTCCGTACCTGTCCACTTGCGTTCTTTTTTGCAGTCATCGAATCCAATGAATCCCCAAAACTCGCCTTTGAACATGATCGGTGCGACCAGAATCGAAACTATCCCCTGTGGCGTAAGCTGTGCTTGTTCCTCTGGTGTCATCAATCTGACAAGATTGTTGACGCACTCACCTGATTCAAGCGTTTTCTCCCATGTTGGAATCGCTTCCTCGTAAGCAATGTCAACCGTAAGATCGTTGCCCTGTTGCGGATCGGCATCAGGCGACCATTCGTAAAGTTGCGTACAACACAAGCGGCTTGTGGCGTCACGGTGGTTCTTCCAGATATACACGCGATCAACTTCAGCGGCTTTTCCGAGCAGATCAAACACTTCCCATGCCACGGTGTTAAACGACTGTGAAGAATCAAAAGAAAGTAATAATCTTGCAGCATTATTTAACGATGACATCATTTTGTCACGTTTGGCTTTCTCAGCTTCGATTACTTTTTCCTTACGCAAATCACGGGTGTACGCAGCCAGAATCGGCTGGTTATCGTACATGAGCCGAACCAATGTCACTTCAGCCGGAACCTGTTCCCCACTTTCAAGTTGAAAGAACCATTCCAACTGCCGGTATCCCGACTCGAATGCTCCAAGTAATTCTTTTTGGGCCAATTCCATTGAAGGTTCGCCATTCGGTTGGAATTGCGGAAACAGCTCCAAGATACGCCCGCATGTCGCTTCTTTGGTTCCGAGTCCGAAGAAATCAACTGTTCGCTGATTGCAATCGAACATTTCAAGACGTTCATTGAACAAGCCGCAGGTGAGTGGCACCCCTTCCTGCATAAGTCGATTACGTTCTGTTGCTTCGAGTAATTCTCGTGTGCGTACTGCTATTTCTTCTTCGAGATGATCCCGATGTACTGAAAGTGCGTGTTCTTTTTCTCGCAATTCGGCTAGCATTTCACGGTTCATCGTGGCGTATTTAGTGAATCGGTAGCGGAAAATCAATAAACCGGCAATACCGACGAGCCAAATAATGACACCAGTGATGTTTGCGAACCTTAAAATACCGTTCCGCGTGCTCAACAAAGGAGCAGCGGCCATGCGGGTTGAGATGATACCACGAATATCGCCGACCTTGTAACCCTGTTCGGCGTGGCAGGTTAGACAACTTTCGTTTACTTTTAATGGTCGGGCAATGCGAATCTGGGGTTTTCCATCTGAGGGAAAAAGAATTTCATGAATTTCATCCTCATCACCGTTTTCGAGGATTTCGAGTGCTTTTTCCTCCCATTCATCCGGTGCGTTTTTCGGATTCATCAAACGTGAACTTGTCAACTTTGATACCGGGACATCCGTGTCTTTGTTTGAATGCTGCATCTCACTTACCATACGAGTCATCCAAGCAGGATTTATGAGTGTCAAATGGTCACCGTTTGTCGTGACCACATCCCGTTTCGGATGATGCAAGTACGGATTCGGCTCGAAGCCATCTTTCACTGGAACATAAACACCGCCGAACCTCGCATTCCAAGCTCGAAACAAAAGGTCACGAGTACTCGCCGCTTCAACCTGACCGTACAGTAGCGTCTGATATGTGTTGCGTATATAAAAGTTGGCAAATACAAGAACGGAACCAACCGCAAGTGTCCAAACCACGAACAACACCCAGTACAAACGTGGATGCTTTATCTCGACGGAGTTATCCCTTGAAGCGAAATTAGGAGTGGTATTTATTTTTTGATCCATGTTTCGAGTGCCTCTCGCAGTTTTTCCGGGAGGGGTAGTTTCGCTATCGCGTAAACTGATTTCAACATTTTTCTAAAATAAATAGAATTATATCGAACAAGATGACGAAATAATGTATTGTATTTTTTACAGAAATATGCCATAACTAGATTATTTACAAATGTTTCCACCAGATCAGTGTTCTTTCAGAAATCGACAAGAATTGGCAGATTATTCCGAATTTGAAATAAAGAAGGGGGTTGCCACGGGATTCTATATGCGAAAATTTCCCCTCATACTACTAAGGCAATGTGCGCAAACACACAAATACAAGTCATAACTGAATATGACCTGCACGGAAAATTCGCAAGCCCCTTTCGTGACACCCCCAAATAGGGAGCAGGCACGCAAAAGGAGCAAAATCACCTTCTTTCGACCGATTTAAGTCGGGTAGTATTCGAAAGAGTTATTATCAGAATCCAAAACTTGCGATGTCTATTTGTTAATATGTTTAATTGGTAGTTATAAACCACCAAAATACACTAAATTAAATAATGTCTCCTCAATCTATGATGTTAAAATAAAACTACATGATACTGATTTTAGGTTACTTGCCGTATATTACAAGAATACTTGCCCAAAAAAGTGAAAATATTTCCTAATGTCATCATTATAATCGCTTTAAGCGTGTTATCCATTATTAAACCATCACTGGCTTAGCAATAATTGTTTTCAGCTTTTTTTGTTTTTTGCGGTGTAGAACCAGGCAAAATAAAACAGATTCGTGTTGAATAACAAATTGATTATCAATGCTTTAATTCAAAATGCTGCTATCAAACTGTGTTTCCTG
>JBOFQC010000448.1:0-1784 GCA_051660725.1 Thermoguttaceae bacterium | reverse complement strand
AGAAAATGACACCGTTGCCGTCATTAAAATAATAATGGTTGTCCACTAACACCGGGGAATTTACTGCCGAAAGATTGCCATTATAAGTCCAAACGTAATCGTCTTTTGGAATGACACCTTCCGATTCGATTTTCAAAGAAAAAAGCACCGGCTTTGGAAACGCTGTATTAACCAAAACCGTATCTTTATAAATACGGGGCGTCATTATACTTGTTTCCCAACCCGGATATTCGTAACGCCAGATTTCTTTTCCGGTATCCGGCTCATACGCGTAAGATGCCTGCGAAGAACTACTTACGAGGTAATCCTTGCCCTTATGTCTGAAAACGGCAGGTGTGCAGTATCCTTTACGAAAGTTCGGTTCGACATTCGTGAAATCAGTGGAACGGTCAGTTTTCCAAACGGTTTTACCGGTGTTTTTGTCCAGCGCGATTATAAACTGCACGTCTGTACCGTCAAACGTCAGTATTATCAGGTCTTTATATAAAATCGGCGACGCACCGTATCCTCGTAATGGATCACAATAAAGATCGGTTCGTTCCCACAATTTTTCGCCCGTATTGGTGTCAATTGCGGCTGTTCCGGCGATTCCGTAATGAACATAAAGCCTGTTTTCTTCAATTACCGGTGTGGCCGAAGCGTAAGAATTTTCTGGGTTTGTGTATTCCGGCTTGTCCAAATGGAAAACTAGAATGTCATGTAACTTTTCACCAGTTTCCGTGTCAAAACAAAGTGCGGACCGTTCTTTACCATCTTCCGTTGCATTGGTTAGCCAGATTTGATTACCGTAAACAACCGGCGACGACCACGCTTTGCCGGGAACGTCAATTTTCCAAGCGATATTTTCCGTCTCGCTCCAAGTAATCGGGGCATCGCCCAAGCCAGCTTCGGCACGACATTGTCCGTCCACGCCGTAAAGCCGCGTCCAATTTTGTGCAAAAAGCACGTTTTGCCCCAGGATTATTGTTGCAATAAAAAACACAAGCGAAGTTAAAAATGTTTTCATGATTTTTTTGGTGCAATAAATGGTGCCATTGTTGGAAATCTGATTTTCAGGTGTCCAAATATTATTATATTACATTGAACAACAAAATTCTTTTTCATTAAGAAGCAGAGGGAGTTGGCGGCGCTAACGCAACTCGCTCGATTAAGATATAGTTGTCTCCCAGATACTCGGTAAATCTTCCGTCAACGGTCCAGATTTGCTCCGCGGAATTTTCCCTGATAACTTGCATAACTCGCTCTAGATTAAGGTTTTCCAAGCAAGTATACCGTTCAGTTTCGTCTTCCGAAAACATAACGACACGGCTTCCGACGACTCTAAAAATGCACCGTTTCGCTTTGAAAACCGTATCTTCCCGTATACGTTTTTTCTTTGACGTCACTTTCACCGCCTGATCGTTCGTCGTTTCACGTGGTGTACGCATTCCTGGCCGGTTTGCGTCCCGTTCCGTCTGCTGCGGCGTTGATGCCGTTGAATTATTCGCAAAAGGCGGCGGTGCGGGCGTTGTTGTCTGCGCCCACACAATTACGATCAAACCAAAAACTAAAATACTGGCAAATATGTAAGGTTTCATTTTTCGTGATGATCCGCTTTTATTCGTGAAGTTCGAAACGCTGATATTGAATCAGTAGCTACACATAATTGGCAAATTTACATTTGGCTGTTTGTTCAACTACTCCAGCATGAAGTTACGCAGAACTTCAGGTGGTGCCGGGCCGTATTTCAACGGTTCCATTGAGCTGCTGGCTCGACCTTGACTTAATCCCCGCATTGCAGAAGT
>JBOFQC010000447.1:0-1688 GCA_051660725.1 Thermoguttaceae bacterium | reverse complement strand
GCCGCCGAGGCGTGAATCGGTCGGCTGTGATTCTTTGTGTTTAAGGGTGAACAGATGAATAGATGAATAGGGAGTAAGTGTCAAGGTAAATTTTCTCCCCTCCTGCTCACCGCTCACCTGCTCACCTATCACCAAAACTTATCTAACGTCTCTAACTAACCAACAACTAATCTTCTTCCGCAACTCTCCAGCGTAGATACGAGTCTAGAAACCCCTGTATTTCTCCGTCCAGAACTTGGTGAAAGCTGCCCATTGAAAAACCGGTTCGGGCGTCTTTTACCCGTTGGTCGGGATGCAAAAAGTAATTACGTATTTGCGAACCGAAACCGACTTTAGCCATGTTTTTGTACTTTTGGGCCATTTCGGCTTCACGTTTTTCTTCTTCTATACGGATCAATCTCGCTCTTAACATTTTAAGGGCAAGAGCGCGGTTTTTGTGTTGGCTCCGTTCATTTTGACACTGAACAACAGTGCCGGTTGGCATGTGCGTAAGCCGAATAGCACTGGAAGTTTTGTTTACGTGCTGACCGCCGGCACCACTTGCCCGATATGTGTCTTCCCGGATGTCTTCGTCTCGGATTTCAACGTCAATTGAATCGTCAACTTCCGGCGAAACGTCAACTGCCGCGAAACTGGTCTGCCGTTTTCCTTCCGAATTGAACGGACTGATCCGAACCAAGCGGTGCATACCGGTTTCACCTTTCAGATATCCGTAAGCAAATGGACCGCGAACAATAACGCTGGCACTGTTAATTCCAGCTTCTTCGTTATCTTGTCGGTCAATAAGTTCAATTGAATACCCATTCGACTTTGACCAAAGCGAGTACATTCGGAGAAGCATTTCGGCCCAATCATTTGCGTCGGTTCCTCCGTCACGGGCGTTAATGGACAGAATTGCATCTGCCGAGTCATACGGTCCGTTTAAAAGCGCCTGCGTTTCCAATTGTTCCAGCTTCTGTTCGGCTGCGACCAATTTTTCAGGAATTTCAGCTGCGATTTCTTCGTCTTCTTCTCCGAGTTCGAGCAGCACACCCAGTTCGTCGGAGTCGGTTTGCATGTCGTCGAGCGGCTTTAGGACAGATTTTAGCGACTTCAGTTTCGTGACGGTTTTTTGAGCGGCGTCCTGATCGCTCCAGAAATCGCTTTGGGCCATTTCTTTTTCGATTTCGACAATTGCGGCGTTTTTACCAGCGTAGTCAAAGAGAGTCCCGCAGTTGAAGCAGGCTCCTGTTTATCTGGGATGAGCGATCAATCCAGTCGTTTTCAATTGGCATTATGTTAAAATTTAGTGGGTGGTGTACGCCACAAAGAGTAAATTTGAATTTATTTAGGTTGGAAACGCTGATACAGGTTATGTTCAGGCACAAAAAATAAGATTTCCAAAGTGTACCCGGCGGTATTAACGGATAACACCTGAAATCAAAACATACATTATATTCCTTTTTTTCATACTTAAAAGAACCGAATACGATATTTTTATTTTGAGCTTTGAAGCGGATTCTCAAAAAATATTGGCTATGTATTCTTTTCTTAAGTAAAATATGGTAATATTAGCTGCACTGTATAACCTATTTTCCATTTGTCGAAGTAAAACACTGCGTCCTGACTCTGTAATCGTCCTACGCCCTGAAAGGGCATAATACTTAGCCCAGTGTGAGCCCAGGGCCGACGCATCAAAATGCGAAATT
>JBOFQC010000446.1:0-2673 GCA_051660725.1 Thermoguttaceae bacterium | reverse complement strand
AAACTGCGTCGTTTGGCAATTGGCATGTTAAATCAGATAAAGGGCAAGCGTTCGATTCCAACGGCGATGTACCAAGCGGCTCTCGATCCCGACTTCCGAACAAAAGCACTCAAAACTTTTTTGATGCGTTGACCCTGGTTTTCACCCCGCTTCGGTTCACCCGGAACGGTGTTTTTCTCTTTATACTGACAAACACCGAGTTTTGGCTCGTGTGGGTCTCAAAGTGGGATTTTGGCCCGTTGCCCAAGAAGTTGTCGATCACACAACACGGTCGCTTTGTGGGGCCTTGTCGGCGAAGTGGGAAACCAAGACCGTTCACCCGGCTGCTCGTTGGGAAAAAAGCCGTCCTGTTCAAGAAGAAAAAGCCGCCGACCAGCCCCGGAATCCTTGGGATATTACGTCCTTTTCCCAGCGAATTCTAATACGAGCGTTTTGGTAACAATTCCCTTTCGCTCCCTTTTGTGCTTTATGATGCGTCTTACGTTTGGTCCTTTTTTCGGCTCTGCGGCAATGTTTCGCATCAGAGAGGAGCAGCATTGCGCAGCTGCAAGGCTTTGATATTACTAAACTTATAGAAACACGCCCGACAGGACTCGAACCTGTAACCTACGGATTAGAAATCCACAGAGGTGTCAAATTGCCGCGATGCGTCAGAGGCCGTAAAACATAGCGTTTACGCTGTAACCACCGAAATTACCGCCACTTACGACCGAGGCCGATGTGTCCCTTTCGTACTGTTTCGCGGCGTTATTGACGGCTCTTTTTCCGGCTCTCGCACCTGTTTTCGGCTCTTAAGAACGGAGTAGCATCTGTCAAAATCTGATCTTTACCACGTTGGTCGGCTTTTTGCTCAAGCCAAACTCCGAGGCGTGGTAAAATTCACTTCAAAGCGTTTTCAAACTCGTCGAGCGACTTGCATGTCGCGGCCAAAACAACCAACGACTTCATCGCCGTCAGGTCGGTCCGCTTGTTGAGCGATTCACAAATCAATTTCGGAACGCTCCCGAACCGGCCCTCCAAAAAAGCCAAAATCGCTTCAACTTGACCCTTTAATTCGCCTTCCCTGCGTTCGCACTGCATTGCCCAGTCATAGTCGCGGCGGTGCTTTTCAGCGTCCTCTATCAGTTGCCGAGACTTCTTATTGGACACGAAATCCGTCAAAACATTGCTCGTACTCGCCACCATTGGATTCGCAAAAAGTACCTTTTTCATTGTAGCCTCGTCCATTCTTTTGAAATTCAAAAACTTAATCCAGTCCGCCAACTCAACCACCAAACCTTTCAGCATTTCCGGTGTCAATTTGCCGCCGAACTGAATGAAAACATACTGAACGTCATCCGTCAAAACATAGTCCGGGTTCGTTTCCGATGTTATCCGAAACGGCTGAAACGAACCCGGCAAGTCCTCAAACAGCAGAAAATCGGTCAGCACAATGCTTATCGTTGGGCGGAGTTTTTCATAACCGTCACCCTTATCAAGCTGCGAACTGTGGACTTTCGCGTTGTAATACACGACACGTCTGACAAAATGCCCACGCTCAATAAGTTGCACCTCGACGTTATACCAGCGGTCTTCTTCGTCCCTTGCCTTGATGTCGAGAAATGTGATTTTGTCGCCCGGATTGGTCGGGTAATTCGTCGCACTTTCAATCGTCACTTTGGTAATGAGCGGCTGCTGCATCTGCTTGCGGACAGCGTTGAGCAAGCTCATCAGACGAGGTTCAGCCTTGCCTGGTTCGCCGAACAGGTGCTTAAAAATCACGTCGTTGAGGACGCTGAAGTCGCCGAGTTGCTGCTTGAGTTTAGCAAACAGCTTGTCGACTTGCTCGTGCGTGAGCGGCTCAAGTTCGGCGTTGGTTTTTTTCTTTTTGGGCGGCATTGTTGCGGCAAGTTTAGCTTGGGATTTATGACCATTCAGGTAGTGTCATTATACCGGACGGAAGGCGGAATTGCATGAAGGGGAAAACTTTGAGAAAGCCGTGCCATCGGTTTTCGCCCATGACGGTATTATAGCCGCAACCGCCGAAAAATCAAGGGAAAAGTCAAGCGGTGCGTTTCTTCCCTGTCGACAGCCCGCTGCGGATTCTTTATACTGAAAACGGGTCGAAATTGGCATTTTCATGGCAGCCAGAAACAGAGCGAAGTGACTGGTTAATAAAAGGTATACGTTGTTAAACCGGTCATTCCGCCGGTCCGTCGCTTTGCGGCGCAACAATACCACCGGTCTTCATTCGCGGCTGCCATTATTTTTTTCCAGAAAAAACATACAATTTGTAACCGTTTGTAGTATAGTCGTTAGCACCAAGTATTATTAACAAGCTAAAAGAAAAAAAGGTTGCGATTCAGAAGAAACACAGTGCCTGCAAATGTTTCGTTTTTGTTACTAGATGACTGCAATCTAGAATCAACCGTACTTATTGACATTCTAACAACAAAAAATATAATGTCAATGTACACTGTTGTAAAATCAAGATTTTTATCATAGAAGCTGGAAGTGAGCGAACTAAAGATAGCGTGATGATGGTCTGTGTGAACCATTTTATACCGTCAATGCGCCTTTTACTAGCGGACTTTGCAATTCCCGTGTGTCAATACAGAGGGAATGGAATTTTCAAAAAAATAGGAAAAACATGACGACACAATGTTCTTTGGGGCTAGATATAGGAGCAACATC
>JBOFQC010000445.1:0-5059 GCA_051660725.1 Thermoguttaceae bacterium | reverse complement strand
AGTGCCATTTAAATCGGGTTTTTTAACTCTTGCGATTCGTGGTAAGGCGGCTATACTGCCAATGGCGATTTCCGGATGTTTTGAAGCGTGGCCGCGGTTCGAAAAGTTACCTGGTCCCGGGCAATTCAAAGTAATTTTCGGTGAGTCGATTTCTTATGAAGAGGCTGTAAAAATGGAGCCTGAGGAACTGCATCGAGTTGTGGAAAGTAAAATTAACGAATTATTCGACCAGATAAACGAACGAAGTATTAATTAATATACTGTACAACGGCATAAAACGCACCTTTCACGATTTTGGGATTTGTGAAATACTTTCCGCGAATCGCAAGAAAATACCGTTTAACGATATAGAAGAAACCAGTTTTTTATTCATAGTATGAAGGTGGAAAAATGAAAAAAGCAGCAATTGTAATGGCGGCAGGTAAAGGAACCCGAATGAAATCGGAGCTTCCGAAAGTGCTTTTTCCCGTTTGTGGAAGACCAATGATTGAATTTGTGCTCGACGCTTTGGAAAAAGCTGGAATTGATCAGATTCTGGTTGTCGTTGGTTACCGAAGTGATTTGGTTAAGGAAACTCTTTCGCACAGAAAAAATTTGGTTTATGTTGAGCAGACAGAACAGCTTGGAACTGGACACGCCGTAATGATGTGCCGCGACGAACTTAAGAATCATAATGGCTCGGTAATGGTCGTCGCAGGTGATTGCCCAATGATCCAGGTTGAATCGATACAAAAACTTTTCGAACCTTTCGGAAGCGAGGATTCACTTCCCGCATGTGTGCTTGGAACGGCTCATAAAGATAATCCATTTGGGTTGGGACGTATTGTTCGAGACGCAAGCGGAGAGTTTTCTTGTATTGTTGAAGAAAAAGACGCAACTGCGGAACAGAAGCAAATAACTGAAGTGAATATGAGCTATTATGTTTTTAATGCGCCGGACCTTCTTGAAGCTCTTACGCATTTGAAAACGGACAATTCACAGGGCGAGTATTACATTACGGACGCACCTGCGGTTCTTAAAAAGCAGGGTAAAAACGTTGTTGCGCTGCCGGTTTTAAAGCCAATTGAGAGTCTCGGTATTAACACAATTGACGAACTTGCCGTTGTTGAATCGGCAATGAAAACGTGTTAGCAATTTTACGGACTGGTTGGCAGCGACAAGAAACAGAAATGGGAGGTTCCGTGCGGAAACCTCCCATATTGCCTGAACGGAGAGGACAGGATTTGAACCTGCGGAACCCTTACGAGTTCACGGGTTTAGCAAACCCGCGCATTAGACCACTCTGCCACCTCTCCAAAACGGAAAAACTTGTCCGTATATGCTCGCCGGCGATCACGAATAACGGCTAAATCTTA
This sequence comes from Thermoguttaceae bacterium, assembly GCA_051660725.1. Taxonomy (GTDB): domain Bacteria; phylum Planctomycetota; class Planctomycetia; order Pirellulales; family Thermoguttaceae; genus JAVBSX01. Next base: position 3,704 of record JBOFQC010000445.1, on the reverse strand, counting down.
GAACCAAACTCGCTTACCAACCAACTTGCATAGGGCGTAGTTTACATTATTAACCGAAAAGTTCAACCCCCCCTCTTGTGTATCGAATACGTTAATGTAGGGTAGTCTTTAGTTATGTTATACTGTTATCCAACGCATCAATAACCGAAACCCAAATGTTTCCAAACTTACACTTGCAACAATGAAAATCGTGGTACTTGACGGAAAAACGCTGAATCCCGGTGACTTGTCTTGGGAACCGATCCGCGTTTTCGGCGAACTGACTGTTTACGATTACACTCCATTGGATTTGATTTTAGAACGGGCACGCGAAGCTACTGTTTTAATTACAAATAAAACGGTCCTGACAGCGGAAACGATAAAACAACTCCCCGATTTGCGGTTCATTGCGCTTTTGGCAACCGGCACGAATGCTGTTGATCTTAAAGCCGCTCGGGAACGGAATATTCCGGTTTCCAATGTACCGAAGTACAGCACGCATTCGGTTGCGCAATGTACTTTCGCTCATATATTCAATCTGACGTACAACTTAGGCTTGCACAGCCGGCTTGTTCATGAAGGAGGTTGGTCGAAATGCGTCGATTTCTGCTTTTGGCAAACGCCGCTTGTCGAACTTTATGACAAAAACCTCGGAATTTTTGGGTACGGCGAAATAGGCAAGGCTGTAGCCAAAGCCGCACAGGGGTTCGGAATGAACACTTTAGCTTACGGACCACGACTTCCCAAAACCGGTTCGGACGAAATCGGCACACGATTTGTGAATATGTCGGAATTACTGGAAGAAAGTGACGTGGTTTCGTTGCATTGTCCGCTAAACGACGAAAATGCCGGAGTTGTAAATACCGAATTTCTTTCGTTGATGAAGCCGACAGCGTTCCTGATAAACACGGCCAGAGGTGGACTAATCGTTGAACAAGACTTGGCCGAAGCGTTAAACACCGGCAGAATCGCAGGGGCCGGACTCGACGTACTTGCCAAAGAGCCGCCGCCGAGTAATAATCCACTGTTAAATGCGAAAAACTGTTATATCACTCCGCACATCGCTTGGGCAACGCTTGCCTCACGGAAACGGTTAATGGATGCAACAGCTGAAAATCTACTCGCTTTCCAACTCGGACGTCCGAAAAACGTTGTTAATTAGATAAGAAACATTGTAGCCGTTCACGGTTTTTGAGGAGTTAGAAGTCAGGAGATAGAAGTTAGACTTAAGATAATTTCGAATCACCTGCTCACCTAACTCCATATTCTGCCGTAAACGCCAAGAACATTTATGTCGAGCCTCTGTAAAAATCATACTTCCATTACTTCTGAAACAGGTGTCGTTATTGATAACACGCAGGTTGCAGAAGGTACGTTTCACCTACGTTTAACATCAGACCGTTTGGCTTCAAATGTCAAACCGGGCCAATTTGTGATGTTGCGTCTGCCGAATCGGAGTGATCCGCTTTTGGGGAGGCCGCTTGCCGTTTACCGTGCTTCTGGCAGTGGAGCCGAATCTGGAATAATCGAAGTCGTATATTTGGTCGTCGGTAAAATGACATCACAGCTGACCGAAATCGGCAAAAACGACAAATTGGAAATATGGGGACCGCTTGGAAAAGGGTTCGACCTTGAAAAATACGGCAATTCCGGCATAAACACGTTGGTAATGGTTGCCGGTGGTATTGGACAGACGCCAATGCTTATGCTTGCGGAACGTTTTAAGAATCCAAATGCCGTGAACACGGCGGTGCTGCTTTACGGTGCCAGAAACAAGGGCCGATTTTGTTGCGTTGATGATTTTTCAAAGCTCGGTGTAAAAGTCGAATTGGCAACGGAAGACGGTTCGGCGGGACATCGTGGATTCGTCACCGACTTGATACCGCAAATATGCGAATCGGCAATGAAGCAAAAACCGGACTCTAAAATTCAAGTTGTCTGCTGCGGTCCACATCCGATGTTAAGAGCGGCTTTCGAATCGGCAAAGAGATTAAATCTGCCGTGCGACGTATCCCTTGAAACGCCAATGGCTTGTGGACTCGGAATCTGTTTTACATGCGTGGTAAAAGTTAAAAACGAAATCGCCGACGAAAATGGTGACACCTGGGATTATATAAGAACCTGCGTTGACGGCCCGGTCTTTGACGCATACAAATTATCTTGGTAAACTGTTTCACTGCGTAATAATTGTTAGCCACGGAGCCCTGCTCCGGGGAGTTTTTCAAAAGGAGCAACGCCGAACAGGGTTAGGCGGCTAACAATTATTACGCCGAGCAATTTATGCCTGAACGGCAGGTTCTTCGGCGGTTAGCAGGAATTAAAAAATTATCCTGAGGGTCAATAATCCATGAAAAAAAACTCGGAGTAGGGATCACAAGGAATTTATTAAAAAATTTTAAATCTTTAAAACGGTTCGGCTCGTCTTTGATCTTATACAAAAAGACGTTTTCCCCTTCTGCTCCGAACAATCTACGAGGCAATTATGAAACCTACACTTTACGCTGTCGATGAACCGAAGCTTAATCGTAATGCAAATTATTGTTTTTCGCAAATGATAAAGCATGTAAGACTTCCGTTACTGAGTATTCCAAAAAATTTTCACGTATGGTATGCTTTGCCATTTCTGTGTTTTTTTCTGTTTGCAGTCACGACGTTTGCTGATGAAAAACAAAACGCATATTTATGGAAACCTCAAACGAAAAGTGTTGCTGTATTTAAAAACGGCTTGGCATTTTACGTTCGGCAAGCGGAAACCAGCTTGCGGGACGGGTGGTGCGTTGCGGAACAAATACCGCCGGCTTCTTTTGGAACATTGGCAGTATTCGCAAACGACGAAAACATGTTGGTCGATATTGTCGGCGCAGGACCTGGTGAAATATTTGAATTTGATGACCGTGACCGTCCTAAAACCATTGAAGCCAAGCGAAAACATCTCGAACTCTCACTGAACCTGAAAGTAGAGCTGCGGTACCTAGCAAAAGGTGAAATAAAATCGGCAGCAGGGGAGATTGTGCAGGTCGGCGATGAATTTGTGATTCTCGACAACGGCACTAATAACTTCGCTGTTCCGATTAAGGAAATCACACGTATGCAGGCTCTTGGCTTACCGCTTAGGTTGCACGTTGCCGAGAAAAATCAGGAGGAGAATGGCGAAGCGAAAAAAACAGATACGTCAAAAAAACTCGATTCTGACAAAATTTCGCTCGGCATGGCTTATCTGACTAAAGGAGGAATTACCTGGGTTCCGGAATACACGCTGAAAATGCTCGACGACGAAAATGCTGAGCTGACCTTGCGAGGTACTATTATCAACGAAGCGGAAGACCTTATTCATGCTGACGTGCATCTCGTGGTTGGTGTGCCGCATTTCGTGCATAATGACATGCTGGCACCAATAGCAGTTGGTCAGGCTATACGGACGATTGGAACAGCACTTGTAAACAATAGCGCTTTTAGCAACGCTATTCCGCCGCAAGTGATGTCACAGTCAATGAACAACGCTGCAATTTTCATGCAAAACGCGCAAACGCCGATGTACCAACAGAATCCGCAAGTTGTCGACCAGATTGTTTCGGGCGGGGAATCGGGGAACATCGCAAGAATTACCGGCAACCTGCCGCAGCTTGACACGCTTACAGGAACGGATTTTACAGTGTACACAAAGAGTGACATGACGCTTAGACAAGGAGAGAAAGCGATTGTTACTCTTTTCACGAAGAAAGTGA
>JBOFQC010000444.1:0-5477 GCA_051660725.1 Thermoguttaceae bacterium | reverse complement strand
CGATGTTAATCATGGAACAAGCCCAAACAAAAACTAACAGGATCGAAAGTGTAATTTTTTTCATTGTTGAGATTCCTTTCAAACTTTCAGGGGTAAGTATGGCTGCGATTCTGTCCGACAATCCGTTGCCGTAAATCGCATGCCTGAAAACAATGTATTTTTCAACCGACTCATTGAGTACGAGCAATGTTTCGGCAAACGCGGTTTTTCCGCCTCGAAAATTGGCAAAAGCCGCTTGGTCGCATCGCATTTCGGCTGCCTCGTCGAATTTTCGCACCGCATAATGAACAATTGGATTAAACCAATGCGGAAGCATCAAAATACGCATGAAAAACGATTGTAACGTGTCCCGACATGTGTAATGTTCAAGTTCATGCAGCAGTATTCCTTTTTTTGCCTCTTCCGAAAACTCGTTCCAGATATTTTCAGGAACGATCAGCCGGTACCCAAGTGGTGTCAAAAAAAGTGACGGCCCGAACCGGTCACTGAAAAGCATTATGATTTTATTCGCTTTGATACCACTTGCCGCAAGTAAATTGTTCCAGGTTTCGGTTTCTTTCTGCGGGGCAACAACTGCGTGTCCGACATTCCACAAGCCGTAAAGATACATTACGATTCGGAAGCAAGTGATGCCAAGTATTCCGGCAGCCCAAACCCGGAAAAATTTTTCGGAAACGGAAGCCTTTTTGATAACAGGGTTTACAACGTTTGCCGAAATTGACGGCTTAATATTAGTTTCAGCAGTGTCGAAAGTGACACCATTTGCGACATTGTATAAAACGACAAATTCGGAAGTTGGGGGTTGCGTGGTGTCAGGTTCGAACCAGGGGATCTGAATTGGAAAAAGCGGCACGAAAACCCAACCGCTGAGCAATACGCAAATCCAGCAGAATCTTGCGAATGAGTTATTATTCGATTTGCGAAGAAACCAGACAGTTAAACCGCCGAAGATCAAAACGAACAATGTTGTTCGCAGCAGAATGAATATGAAAGCGTCCAAGCTCATTTTTGCGTCTCCTTCATTTCGGTAATTTCCTGTTTGGCAATAACTTTTTTGAGCAGAGCGATCTCGTCCGGCTTGAGATTCCGGTGTTTCGTCAGGTGTGACATAAACGGAATTATGTTATCACCGCAAAATTTCCGTATCATCTCGAAATACGTTTTCGAAGCGTGTTCGGTTTCGACAAGTGCAGAATACAATGTCGGATAATCCGGGCTTTTTGTCACAACTCCTTTGGCAATCATGCGATGTAACCGAGTCTGTATAGTAGTCAAACCGACTTTGCGCCCGTAACTTTGGTGAACAAGGGACAACGGTGCCGGGCCTAAACTTTCGAGAAGTTGGAGTAGTTCCATTTCTCCTTCACTGAGTTTGACCGGGCCGCTCGATTCGCTTTGAGTTTCAATTTGTTCTTTTTTTGCTGCTTTTCTCATTTATTTGGGCGTATATACAATGGTGGTAATATTTTTGATGATTATACATGTTAGCCACCGAGGAACCTGCCGTTCAGGCATATCGTTAGCGTTATATGTTGTTAGCCGCCGACTTTAGCTCGGCGTTGTACCTTTTGGAAAACTCCCCGGAGCAGGGCTCCGGGGCTAACTCTGGAGCGACTTTCGGAGAAAGTCGCCTACCAATTAAAGTTGGCGGCTCGCTGCCTCTTGCGACAAATGTCGCAAGTCAATATACGACATCTGTCGCAAGCTGTCAAGAGATAATTCATGTGTATCAAGGATTATTTTACTCAGCGCATTATCTTTTTACACTGTTTTTACACTGAAGGGTTTCTTTTTTTATACACAACTATTATACTTTGTAGTGTATTGTTCTTCATTTAAATTCTACTTTACATTCAACTCTATTTGACCCCTGGAGAAAATCATGTATCAAAAATGGATTTTATCACTTTTTGTTGCCGTGATATCGGGCCTCGCATTTTTCGGCGCAGACTCGGTTGCACTGGCTCAAAAGTCAAAATTGAACCCGATTACTGAACCGAACTTCGAGGAATTCAAAACCGAGTTCCAAAAAGGACCAAATCGCGATTTCAGCACCGGACCGCTTTGGGTCTGGAATGATCGGCTGACAGAACAGCAGGTCCGCGAAACGCTTCGTGATCTCGCTTCGCAAAACGTGAAACAGGTTTGGGTTCACCCAAGACCGGGACTCATGACACCGTACTTGTCAGACGAATGGTTTGCACGTTGGAAAGAATCTCTCGACGAAGCGGAAAAACTCGATATGAACCTTTGGATTTACGACGAAAACTCGTATCCAAGCGGTTTCGCTGGTGGGTTCGTGCCGGAAGCGTTACCCGATTCTCGCGGCAAAGGACTTCACTTCCGTGAAGTAAAATCTCTTGACAAACTCGGCGACAACACTTGGTACGTTTATAAATTAAACGCAGACGGAACAGCCGAAAATGTGACCGATCAGGCGAAAAAAGACGGAAAACTCCCCGAAAGACCAGCAAATGAAGGAAACTGGCTCGTCGGCTCAATTTCGTACGCTCCGATTGGCCCCTGGTTCGGTGACAAATTTTACGTCGACTTACTCAAACAAGGTGTCACGGAAAAATTCATTGAAATAACTTTCGACGCATACAAACGCGAAATCGGCGAACATTTCGGGAAACGTGTACCTGGAATTTTCACCGACGAACCGCACTTGCAGACAGCCGGCGGATTAACCTGGAACGAAGAAATTCCGCAACTTTTCGAGAAAAAGTACGGCTACTCGCTCATTGACGCCGCTCCTAGTCTCGTCCGTGAAGTTGGCGATTGGAAAAAAGTCAGACACGATTATCAACGGCTAATGCTCGACCTGTTCGTTGACCGTTGGGCGAAAAAATGTTTCGAATGGTGCGAAAAAAATAATCAGGAATTCACAGGCCATTACTGGGAACACGGTTGGCCGGGAGCGGGACACGGACCGGATAACATGGCTATGTATATCTGGCACCAACGCCCGTCAATTGACATCCTGATGAATCAATATTCAGAAGGGGTTGGCGGACAATTCGGTAACGTCCGAGCCGTAAAAGAACTCGCGTCAGTTGCTAACCAACTCGGACATGCACGAACTTTATGTGAGCTTTACGGCGCTGGCGGCTGGGACCTCCGTTACGAAGATATGAAGCGGCAGGCCGACTGGATTTTGGCTCTTGGCGTCAACACGATTAACGAACACCTTTCGTACGTTACCTTGAGAGGTGCCAGAAAGCGTGACCATCCTCAGTCTTTCTCGTACCATTCGAGTTGGTGGGACGGGTATCACACACTTGCTAACCGAAACACCCGTATCCAGTACGCGCTTTCGCAAGGCAGGCAGATTAATCGAGTGCTCATTCTTCAACCGACAACAACCGGCTGGATGTATCAAGACACTGCAAAACTTGGAGAAATTGGCAATTCGTTCCAAAATCTCATTAACGAATTCGAGAAAATGAATGTCGAGTACGACATCGGATCGGAAGACATTATTGAACGACTCGGCTCAGTTGATAACGGGAAACTCGTGATCGGTGACTGCAAATACGACATGATTATTTTGCCGCCAAACACGGAAAACCTTGATTCGATTACGCTGAATTACATTGCCGACACTGCCAAAGGCGGCGGCACCGTGCTTTACTTCGAACTCCCGAAATACGTTAATGGCACCACACCAGATGCCGCGGGTGCAGCTGCAATAAAGCAGCTCGCAGATTCGCCTAGTGCGAAAAAAGTCGATTTGACGCAAGCACTTATTGCCGGCTGGAACCGAACCGCTGGTGAAGGCATTCGCATTGAACCGGACGGATTACCAAACGTGTTCGTACAGGCAAATGGTCTTTTACGAGAAGATCGGGCCAAAAACGACCCGAATTACACGCCGCCGGCTGAGTCAGGAAAAGTATATCATCACCGCCGCAGACTAGGTGACAAAGATATCGTATTCATTACGAATATTAGCATTGACGAGCCCGCAACCGGTTGGGTTTGCAGCAACAAGGATCACGCAGAAGTCTGGGACGTTGACACCGGCGAAATTTCGTTGTATCCGACTGAAGAAGTTGGGAAGCCGTACATTCAGTTCCGGTACGAATTGCCGCCGTGTGGGAGTATTTTACTTGTGCTTTCCGGTAACACCCGTGTTTCCAATCGTGACAATAAGGTTGCTCCAGAAGTGCCGAAAGAGTGGTATTTCCCATTCGAAAAATATCAGACGCCAATGCAGCCGATTACGAATTCGACTATTCACGACAACTTGTTGAAAGAGTCGAAATTTGACGCCACTGCGTCTGCGAATGCAAAAAAAGTTTTCAAACCGCTCGGCGAAACCGAAATTAAACGGCTTGACCCGAACGTTTTGGTTCTCGATTACGTTGACGTACAGGTCGGTGACGAAAAACTTGACAACGTTTATTTTTATCGGGCGAACAATTGGGTTTTCGAGAAAAACGGTAAGGAAGTCGGCCTGACACGTAATCCGTGGGACAACGGCGTGCAGTTCCGTGATTCGCTTATTACGAAGAAATTCCCGGAAAGCACCGGTTTTACGCTTACGTATAAGTTCAACGTAGTGGAAAAAGTGCCGAGCCCGCTTTACATTGTAATTGAACGGGCTGACTTGTACGCGATTAGCTGCAACGGCAAGCAAATTGCTGAAGCGGGTAAAAAATACTCCGATTGGTGGCTCGACAAAGCGTTTTATAAAGTTAACATTACAGACGCAGCGAAAGTCGGCGAAAACGAAGTTGTGCTGACCGCGAAGCCAATGACGATTTACCACGAAATCGAGTCGGCGTACCTGATCGGAGATTTTTCAGTTGAATCGACTGAAAAGGGATTCGCAGTTTATCCGGCGAAACCGCTTACTTTGAGGACACCGGAGCCTGAAAATAAGGAATTCGGTCACTCGCAGGAACTGGAAGGAGTTTCCTGGCTCACAAAGGGTATCGGTTTCCACCAGGAAGACCCGAAACTTGGTGACCGTAAGCCTTACATCATTTTTGACCTCGGTGAAAACAGCGGCAAAACTAATCCGCTTGAAAAAATCAAGGTCTGGAATTACAATGAAGTGAATTTGGCTAAACGTGGTGTCAAGGAGATGAACCTGTATTATTCAGCAACTCCGAAATTTGATGGCGCGAATAAGCAAAAGATCAAGTCGTTGACGCTTACTCAAGGTTCGAGTTCCGGCCCACAAGTCGTTTCCGATCTGCCAAAACCGGATGAGGAAAATGGTAGATTCGTCATTTTCGAGATTCTTTCGAATTATAACGGAACAGCTTTTCCGACTGATTCGAATAATCCCGCAGATGACGGGTTGGTTGGACTTGCCGAAGTGCAATTTTTCAACGCTGACGGAAAACAGAACCGTGACGTGAAAATCGCGGACGTTTCAAGTGAACTCACCGCTTCGCCGCATAATCGCAGAGCGAAGTACCTGATTGACGGAAGCGGTCTGCTTGACCCATCAATTCAGCAGGGTT
>JBOFQC010000443.1:0-6548 GCA_051660725.1 Thermoguttaceae bacterium | reverse complement strand
TTGCTGAACGTGGTCAACACTGGCCAGACAAGCAGGTTATGGCAGGCTTACGACGACGAAAACCGCATGTACGTCGGCGTCAAGACTTTACAGGATAAATTTGTAAAGGATAGTCGTCAGATTGCTTTTCTCCGACAGGAATATGAAGTTTCCAAAAATTTATCGCATCCGTTAGTGATAAAGGTTATCAAGTTCGGATTCGATAACCGTGTACCTTATTTGGCAATGGAATGGTGTTCTGCGCCGAACTTGAAAATGCACCTGAACCGCGGCTACGAAGCATACGCAGGTTATTTGCAAACCTTGATTCCGCAAATGGTCGAGGCATTGGTTTATTTTCATAGTCAGGGTTGGATACACCGTGATATTAAGCCCGACAATTACATTTTCAGCGAAGAGACCGGTTTGAAACTAATCGACTTTGCTTTGTCCCGAAAAAAACCTGGTTTCATTTCCAGATTATTTAACGTCGGCACAAAGAAAGCGCAAGGAACAGCCAGCTATATCGCACCGGAGCAGATTCGAGGATTTCCTCCGGATCAGCAAGCCGATATTTACAGTTTAGGATGCTCTTTTTTTGAGCTATTAGCAACACGTCTGCCGTATTCAGGCGGCACAATTAATGAGCTGCTGCAAAAACATATTTCAGGTGCCGTTCCGCCAATTACAGCACGCAACAACAATATTACGCCGGAAATGGCCGAAATTGTAAAAATTTGCATGGCTAAAAATCCCAAAGAACGTCCTAAAACCAGTCTCGACTTGTACGCTCTTATTAAAAACACTCGCGTATTTAAGAAAACTCCAAAAATCACAGACGTAAACGTTTAATCATCTTTCCCTATGCCCCCAACCGATCAACGACTTTCGTTTGAACAACCGATAGCCGAGCTTGAAGAACGGCTGGAAACTTTGAAAAAAAGTAACTCGACTCCTGAAGTTAAAGAGGAAATACAACTCTTGCGTAAAGGACTTGCCGAGTTGCAGAAAAAAATATTTGCCTCGCTTAGTGCTTGGCAAACAGTAGAAGTTGCGCGCCATCCTGAACGACCACAAACCGTAGACTACCTCGACTTGGTATTCGACGAGTTCATTGAGTTACGAGGCGATAAATTTTTCGGCGATGACCGAGCTATTCGAACCGGTTGGGCCAAGCTCGACGAATTCAAGGTAATGGTTGTCGGTCATCAAAAAGGACGAAACGTAAAAGAACGAATCGAATGTAATTACGGTTGCGCCCACCCGGAAGGTTACCGGAAAGCAATTGCGAAAATGAAATTGGCCGCGAAATTCGGTTTGCCGGTTATCTGTTTTATTGACACACCCGGCGCGTACCCGGGTATTGCTGCAGAAGAACGCGGCCAAGCACAAGTAATCGCAAACGCAATGTTTGAAATGTCGCTTCTTCCGACTCCGATTATTTGCGTCGTTATCGGTGAAGGCGGCAGCGGCGGAGCACTCGGAATCGGCGTCGGCGACCGCGTCGCAATGTTGGAACACGCTTATTACTCTGTTATTACGCCTGAAGGTTGTGCCGGTATCTTGTGGAAAAGCGGCGAATATAAAGATAAAGCCGCCGAAGCTCTTAAATTGACCTCGAAAGACCTGCTGAAATTAGGCGTTATTGAGGAAGTAATCGAAGAACCGCTTGGAGGTGCGCACCGTGACATGCACTTTACCGCGGCAAATCTAAAGTATTTTTTACGCAGCCAATTACGTGAACTCGCAAAACTGCCTGTTGACGAGCTAATGGAAAAGCGGTATCAGAGGTTCAGGCAAATGGGCGAATTCGTTGAGTAGATAATATTAAACAGCCAAGATAAATTTGTCACTTGTGTTTAGCCGCTGATCCCAAATCAGCGGTTTTTCATGTAACTTCGGTTAAAAATTTCCGAGTAATTCTTCGCCGTTTGCTTCTTGGATTGAGACATTTACGAGTTTGCCGAGCAAGTTTTTATCCGTGTTTGTAACCGTAACTTTCAGATACCTGTCTGCTGTGCCTGATAGCATACCGTTTGGCTCCTCGGTTTCGAGAAGAACTTGCATTTGTGTTCCCACCAGAGATTTGGCGTACTCGAAACGAAGCTTGTCGGCACAAAGTTGCAAGTGAGCTGCACGGCGTTTTTTCACTTCAGGCGGAACGGGATCAGGCAATGTCGCCGCAACGGTTCCTTTACGCGGACTGAACCTGAAAACATGTACTTTGGAAAAACCGATTTTTTCAACGAGTTTGCACGTTTCTTCAAATTGCTCTTCAGTTTCGCCGGGAAAACCGACAATTACGTCCGTTGTAAGCGCCGGTTTGTCGAATCGGTCTAAAAATTGTTCGCATTTTTTTAGAAATGGTCCGCTCATCCAACGCCGCTTCATACGTTCAAGTACTTCATCTGAACCGCTTTGCATTGAAATATGAAAATGCGGGCAGATCACGTCTTGATTTTTTCGAACCAATTCCACGAGTTCGTCTGACACTTCAACCGCTTCGAGACTTGAAATACGGATACGTAATTCAAGCGATTCTTTTCTAATCAATTCAACGATTTGTCGAACGATATCCGCCAGATTCGTTTTCGGCAACAAATCGACTCCGTAGTGTCCCAGATGAATTCCTGTAAGAACAATTTCAGCGTAACCGGCAGCGGAGAGCGTGCGGATTTCATGTAGCACTTCGTCACAATTTCGACTTAGCAGATACGGTCTGACTTTCGGGATAATGCAATAAGCACATCCGACACGGCACCCGTCCTGGATTTTAACGTAAGCGCGGTGCCGTTCGCCAAAGCTCGAAATCCCTGTCGGCGGGACAGAAAGTCCACATTTCATCATAAAATCAGCGAGTTCCCGCTTATCCGTCAATACTTCTGTTACGCCGGTAAAGGTTTTTAATTCGTCAATGTTGTTTGCTGCAAAGCAACCCATAACGATTATCTCGGCGTTTGGGTTCTCCTTGACCAGCCTTCTAATGGCTTTCCGGCTTTTGAAATCGCTCTGTGCCGTAACCGTGCATGTGTTAATAATCACAAGATCAGCCGGTTCGTCACTTGCGTCACACACATCCACGTACCCCAACTGCTTAAACGCGCACCGCATGTACTCCGTTTCGTATTGGTTAACTTTGCAGCCGAGTGTTAAAGTTTTTATTGTTTTGTTCATATATTTAGTTGCCATTAAATATTATTTATCCCTTAAATTGCGAATTATTTTGGCGTTGTTTTTACTATTTTCGACTAAAATTGTTTTTTTATGCTAAAGTTTTAAAAGAAAATCGTTAAAATATACCGTAGCACGGCATGGCGGTGCGCTTCGCGTTAAGTATATCACCTCCCGTTGGTCGGTTTAGTTTCCCGTGATTTTGTTGGTTTCATTGTTATTATATTCACAAATCCCCTTATTGGAAAATGTCAGCTTATTGCAGTTGAACAGTATATATGATGTTTTCTGTTCTCTAGAAAGAGTAAAACTTTCTTTTCTCGTGAAGTTGTAGAAAAAACAAAAAATTATACATCCTTTTCCTGTTTTGTTACGTACTAAATTTAGTTGCACAATTATTAAGCAATAAAAAAACCGACAAACAAACACAAGAAAAACAAAAATAAAATGAAAAGAAAAAATATCACAACGCTGGCAATTGCATCAACTTTGTCGATTTTTCTGTTAAATTGCACTCCGGTTCACGCAGCGGTTGGCGACTGTGTTTCGTGGATGTGGGGCGGCAAAAAAGAGGAAACGACTTACGCTCCTCCGTTTTCGCAAACAGTTGCGTTAAATGGCGGCAATGTTCAGCAACCAGTTTCGCCCACAACATCCCCTTCCGGTATGCAGCAGGTTACTACACTTAAGCCGGAAGTAAAGAAGGAGTGGACGTATTCTCGTATAAAATCTGTGAGTTACAAGCCGGTTCAAGCGGTTGATCCCTGTACAGGAACGATTACTACGACTTACCAACCGGAAGAGACCGAAACGCTTTTGCCTTGGTTGCACCAGAAAGAAGTCGTTGAGTACAAACCGGTTACGGTTAATGTCGCTCCTCCGGCTCCGCAGACCGTTTCGTATTACAGCTCGATTCCGATCAGCCCGACAGGTTCTTCGGTAAGTGGCTACACGAATGGGGTTACGTCAAGAACGGTCACGTACATTTCTCCTAGTTCAGGTCAGGGAACGTACTCAGGAAACGGCACGCTTCAACCTTACGGTACTCCGGATGTACTATTTGAAACGAAACCAAGCTCGGCGACTGGTGTAGTTCCTGTTTCGAGCAGTACTTACACTGTTTCAAATAATGCTTACCCGTCCGATTATGAGCAGACATCAAGAATAGTTCCGCAAGGTTTCGTGCCAGCTTCAGCGTCTACATTACAAAACAGATCAGTACCCGAGTCGGTTGCTGACCAAGTGCCGGTTGTGTCAGACCGAACCCGAACCTCGGTGCAAAAGGAAAATATGATTGGTGAAAATACCCCTCCACTCATGACCGCAACGGTTTCTGCGTCTGACATCCAGCAGCCGATTCGGCCAATAGTCGATTTTTCGAAACACACAAATAAGAATAACGACGAATCATCAGAAAAAGTTAATGAAGTAAGTAAAGAAAGTACAAAAGTCGAAACCAAAAAACCTGCGCAAAACGATGATAAATCTGTCAGTAAGAATGACGACTTTTCGCCTGTGCTTTCAATTGAAAAACTTTCACCTCCTGCCGTAACTGAAACGCAACGGCTTATATCTCCAGAAAACTCTGTTATTAAGGTAGAGGCTATTAAGACGGAAAAGGAAAGCAATAAAACCAAAGCGGACCCAGCCAAACAGACTTACTTGAAATACCGTCCTCTTGGCGCAAAGTAACTGAAGTAAGCCGCCAACGTCAGTTGGCGGGTAAGGTAGGCAACTATTCACAAATGCAGTTCAATGTAAAATAATATATTGGGCTGCCGGGGGGGTAGATTTCTTTTTTATCGAGTGTATGATTTGCTAGAATTTTTACTTATGTGACCTTATAGAATAGGTCATATAACATAAGTAATGGTGTTTTTCTTTGCTCAAAAGCAAGGAGATATCCGTGCGGCAAAACCGATTTTTCTGGTGCGGCTTGGCTCACAGAAAAAAGAAAACGCCGCATCTTTGCTAAGTGGAGTTTTACAGTTTCAACGAGGTTGGAACGCTCTACTAGGCGATTGGTCTTAATATCAGTTTTTGTGTATACATTAATTTCTTCTACAATTTTTGGCCCACTGCTAGGGATTGGCTGTGTGCTGATTTTGCTACACTTAGCTTCAAGAATTTGCTTGATGTCTCACTTGTCACGTACAAGTAAGCTTGTCGCTAAAAGTCCGTGGTTACCGCTTAGAGAATCGCTTTTGGACTATTCAAAAGATATTCGTGGTGGCGAAGCCGTTGATTTCACTACACCAGATAATATCGTCCTGAAAGGGACATATTTTAAGCATAAAACAGAAAAACGCAAAGGACTTGTCCTGTTTCTTCACGAGCTGAACGGAGACCGTTGGAGCGCAAACCATTTCATTGACATTCTGCCTAAAAGTGGTTTTGACCTTTTTACTTTTGACCAACGCGGTCACGGTGAAAGTGATTCGTTCCTACGATTCCAACAAACTCCGAGAATTACAAATTTCGACCTGTTAGACGTACAAGGGGCGGTTGATTACATTTCTTCCAGAAAAGACTACCAGAATAACACAGAAAATAACGGCTTCAGTACCGATTCCGAGATTGGAAAAGGAATCGGAGTTCTGGGACACGGAAAAGGAGCTACTCTTGCCCTTTGTTCAGCAAGCACTGATAACAGAATCGTGTCGGTTATCATGGATTGCCCAGTTTCTGAAGAAATTCTTTACGAAAAAAATTGCTTGAACGCATTAAAACGCTCTTCTTCTTTATTATTTACTCGTCGATTACCGCTTTCATTGACACTTTCGCTGAAAGCCATTTTATACCTGATTGCGTGCCCGTTTTTTTCACTACATTACGCTTGGCGCAGGTTCATGCTCGGCCTCTGGTACGGCGGCTGCTTTGTTAATTCGTTCGCACTTGTGAAAAAGCTGCGTAAACCAATATTAATTCTACACGAAAATCTGGATTCTTGTGTTTCGCTTGAACAAATCCACGCTTTCGGGCACAAAATGCCAATTCGTCCCAAAATTTGGATGGTTTCGGATTCCTCAGATTATTCCTGCACTTCTTTTGAAAGACAAATCGTTTCTTTCCTTGCCGAAGCTTAATTAAAGTAATTAAGTACTGAAAACCCACTGGGATTGCCGATTCTTACTGTACTTGGTAAGATATGATATCCTATTCCGGTGCCCTTTTATCTGACGCATCCTTTTTTTTGTTAAGATGTACAGCTTGCTTCGTAATGAATTGGTTCAAACCGCTGAAATCGTCGTCGTAAAAGTCGGAACAAATGTTCTCTCAAGACCTGATGGTTTACTGAACACGGAACGAATAGATATTCTTTGTGAAGAAATTAATCGAGTACATGAACTTGGCAAGAAAATTATCCTCGTAAGTTCCGGTGCGGTTGGCGCTGGTAT
>JBOFQC010000442.1:0-3855 GCA_051660725.1 Thermoguttaceae bacterium | reverse complement strand
ACCGACCCTTGGCACGTAAAAATCGCAATTGAAGCTCTGCAGGCTGGCAAACACGTTTTTTGCCAGAAACCGTTGACTCTTACAATTGAAGAAGGCCAACTTATTCGTAACGCCTGCAAAAAATATAAAGATCAGGTTTTCGTTGTGGGCACACAGCAACGGGCGCAAAAAAACCAATTCGCAACCGCCTGCTTAATGGTTCGAAAAGGTATGCTCGGTGACATTAAAAGAATGACCGCAGATATTGGTGGAGGTGATGTTGGCGGACCGTTCAAAAAGCAAGCTGCTCCGGAAAATCTCGATTTCAATATGTGGCTCGGCCAATGTCCGACAGTCGAATACATCCCGGAACGTGTTCACGGCAATTTCCGTTGGTGGTACGAATACAGTGGTGGAAAATTCACCGATTGGGGTGCTCACCACATCGATTTCTGCCAATGGGCACTCGACGAAGAGAAGGAAGGTTGCGGACCGATCAGCTTTAACCCAATTACCGCCGAACACCCGGTTCCGTTCAAAGATGGTTATCCGACAATTGACGACTGTTACAACACAGGACACAATTTCCAGATTTCCTGCAAATTCCCAAGCGGTGTCGAAATGATCGTTTGCTCGAATTCACGCGACGGAAACGGCATCTTGATCGAAGGCACGAAAGGCAGAATGCACGTTGATCGTGGCAGAATTAAAGGAAAACCGATTGAAGACGGCCTTCACAAGCAACTTACTGAAGACGACTTCCGTGAACTCTATAACGGCAAAGAGTACGACGAATGGCACAAACGCAACTTTATCGCGTGCATTCGAGAAGGCGGCCTGCCGGTTTCTGATGTTTACTCACATGTCCAAGCTATGAATTCCTGCCATTTGTGCGCAATTTCTGCTCGTTTGGGACGTGAAATTAAATGGGACCCAAAAGCCGAAAAAGTC
Source organism: Thermoguttaceae bacterium (assembly GCA_051660725.1). Taxonomy (GTDB): domain Bacteria; phylum Planctomycetota; class Planctomycetia; order Pirellulales; family Thermoguttaceae; genus JAVBSX01. The sequence continues at coordinate 2,925 of JBOFQC010000442.1, read as the reverse complement.
GTCGGTGACGACCAAGCCGCTTCGTTTATCGCCCGCGAAAGACGAAAAGGATTCGAAATCCCAGTAGTTTAGTTAGACTTTAGATGTCTAACGTCAGATGTCAGACGTTAGACGTTAGAGCCTGTAAATAACCTTACAAAATGTGTAAAATCCGGCAGCAGTCCTACCCCAGCGGGGTTGCGGAATGGTAGAAACGAGCGGAACAAGACGCTCAACCCCAGCGGGGTTGCGGAATGGTTGGACTGCGAAAAATGCGTAATATCAACGAATTTCCGTTCCACAACCCCTACGCGGTTAAACACAATTGACAAATATGCATTTGCCCGTGTACAATTTCGTACCTCCAGTCTCCAACTCGCAATGAAATACAATATTTTTTTCGCAATAATCGCTGCAGTAACAGTTTCTGTTTTTGTTCCGCATAGCTTTGCATATGAAGCGTTTCCGGCTTCCAGACTCGAAAAAGACTGGATGATGCAGGATTACAAAAATGACACTTCCGACTGCTTTACGAATGAAAAAAACTCGGCAGTTGAGCTTAAAATGCTCGAAAAAGTTGTCTCTGACTTGGAAAAGCTGGGAAAAACAGAAGCTGCAAAGGACGTAAAGCAGTCTGTTGGAGTATTGCTCAAGGAAAATTTGCCGGGCAATGATCCCCGTTGGAAAGAGACGTATTTCAATGCTTGTGAAACACGTCGTAAAGCCCGACTGCACAAACTGTTTGAGAAGTATCCGCTTGTCGTATACACGAAACACCACGTGATGGGTGGTTCGCATTACGCTTACACGGAAGAACCAACAGATGCGCAAGTTCCGGAACGGAACCATGACCGTAAGATGGGTGCGCAACTTTGCCTGCTGAAACTTGACGACAACGGAAACGCTGTCTCCGAAGTCCTTTACGAAACCAAAACTGGCGTTTTACGCGACCCGGATGTTTCGTATGACGGGAAAAAAATCGTTTTTTCTATGCGAAATAACGACGAAACGGATGATTTTCACATTTACGAATACAACGTTGACACGAAGCAAGTGCGGCAATTAACCGACGGGCTCGGATTCGCTGATATCGAGCCGTGTTATCTGCCGGACGGAAACATTTTGTTCACGTCAACCAGATGTATGCAAATCGTAGACTGCTGGTGGACGGATGTTTCGAACTTCTACATTATTGACGCAGACGGAAACCTTATGCGTCGTGTCGGTTTCGACCAGGTACATACGAACTACCCGAAAGTTCTCGAAGACGGACGCGTGATTTACACACGTTGGGATTACAATGACCGTGGTCAATTATTTCCGCAGCCGCTCTTCATGATGAACTACGACGGGACGGGCCAAACGGAGTATTACGGAAATAATTCATGGTTTCCGACTACGATTATGCAAGCTCGGGGAATTCCCGGTTCGAGTAAATTGATAGCACTCGCTTCCGGTCACCACTCACATCAACGCGGCAAATTGATCCTCATTGATAGAACCAAAGGAAACCAGGAAGCGTCCGGTGTGGAATTGATTTGCCCGCCGCGTGAAACCCCACCTGAAAGAATTGACGCATACGGACAAGATGGTGACCAATTCCAATACCCGTTTCCGCTTGACGAAAACAACTACATTGTAACTTACAGTCCGGAAGGTTTTCCACGCGGAGTTTACGAACCGCCGTTTGGTCTGTACTACATGGATATTAATGGTAATCGTGAGCTTTTGGCTTTTGATCCTTCAATTTCGTGTAATCAACCGATTCCGCTTGCGTCTCGAGACGTGCCGCAGTTACGAGCTTCAGCGGTTGATTTTGGACGTGAAACCGGCACGTATTACGTTCAGGACATTTACTTCGGACCGGGTCTTGAAGGAATTGAACGGGGCACGGTAAAGAATCTTCGAGTAATCGCTCTCGATTTCCGGGCTGCCGGAGTCGGTTCCAACTCAAACGGAGGTCCTGCCGGCGGCGCATTGGTTTCCACCCCGATTTCTGTTGATAACGGTTCGTGGGACGTGAAAACGGTTCTTGGTGACATTCCGATTGAAGAAGACGGTTCCATTTATTTTGAAGTACCGGCCAGAACGCCGTTGTATTTCCAACTTCTCGACGAAAAGGGGGAAGTCGTCCAGTCAATGCGTAGTTGGTCAACATTGCAGCCGGGCGAACTTTTCTCGTGTATTGGTTGCCACGAAAACAAAACTGATACGCTGAACAATGAAAAACCAGCGATACGTCAAGCACTTAAAAAGCGGCCTCGCAAGCCTGAACCGCTTGTAAATCCAGAGTTCGGGTTCAGTTTCGTGCGAAATGTTCAGCCGATTCTCGACACACATTGCGTAAGTTGTCACACAGGCGGCAAAAAAGCGGACGGAACAGACGCACCTTTTAGTTTGCTCGGTAATTCGTATGTCCCGTCAGAAGCAGAGCAGAACGGTTATCGCTCAGCTGGAAAAGATTTCAGCGAAGCGTACATGAATTTAACGCGAAAAGGACACCCAAATGAGATCGTAAATTGGCTTAACGTGCAGTCAGTACCGCCGATGCTTCCGCCGTATTTTGCCGGCTCGTCTAAAAGCAAGTTGTTGCGGCAGTTCGAAGAAGGGCACAACGACGTGAAATTAAGCGACCACGAGAAAAAAGTGCTTGCTTGCTGGATAGACATGTTGGTTCCGTATTCCGGATCGTACACGGAATCGAATTCTTGGAACGATGCGCAAAAAGCTGAATACGCTTACTACCAGAACAAGCGTGACCGCATGGCAGAGATTGAAAAAAATCACATCAAGCTTTTGGTTGACAAAACGCAGGCTGACGAACAGCTTATGTACGGTGCGGATGAAAGCGAAGTTGATATTCCAGATTTAGGCGGCGTTCCTGTTTTTGACGCTGGCGGACGGGAAAACAAGAGGAAATTTATTGAAAATTGGCTCTCCCGAAAG
>JBOFQC010000441.1:0-3360 GCA_051660725.1 Thermoguttaceae bacterium | reverse complement strand
ATATCGTTGTCGTAAATCATCGCCAAATGAATATTCTTCTTGTACGTCAGCAATGACACCGACTCGCACGCCGCCTCGAATATGTCACGCACTCGAAAAACGGCGTTTTCCATATTCATCTTTCCCGCTTCAATTTTCGAGAAGTCGAGAATATCATTAATAATTGATATCAAAGCATTTGCGCTCTGTTTAATAGTTTCAACGTATTGCGTTTGCAGTTGCGATAACTGGGTTTTGGAAAGCAGGTCGGCAAGTCCAATGACACCGTTCATTGGCGTTCTGATTTCATGGCTCATGTTGGCGAGAAATTCGCTCTTTGCCTTGTTTGCTGCGTCCGCGGATTCCAGTCGGCGACGCTCCGTGATATCGGTTACAAATCCTTCAGAAATACTGAAGTTCGGATTATCCGGATCAATTTCAATTACGCGGCTCCGTTCCCAAACCCAACGGACGCTCCCGTCTCGGTGAACCCAGCGAAACATCGTTTCTAGCGGCTGACCAACTTGGAGCGTTTCAGCATTTGCAACCAACAGTGGAGCCCTATCTTCCGGATGAACCAAATCAAAGAACGTGATATTTTTATTGTTTATCAAGTCATCGGGCGCATAGCCGGTAATCGCTGTCAAACCTTCACTGACGTATTCCATTGTGTATTCCGGGGCATTATTTCGGCAACGGAAAGCCATACCGGGCAAGTTAGACAAAAGCGTTTCCATGCGTCGCTGGCTTTCACGGCGTCGGGACGCTTCCACACCCATTGCCACGAAGTCTGCGCAAGATGCCCCGAACAATTGCTCTTCCATTGTCCAGTGTCGCGGCAGTCCGGCGTGCTCAATGCAGACACAACCGAAAAGTTCACCGCCGACCCGAATCGGACAGTCGAGAAGAGAACGGATTCCGCCCAAACTGTATGACGCCGCCATGCCTGGAAGAACGGTGTCAGTTTCCGTATCTGGAATAACGATGTTACGCTGCGTATGCAACAATTGAATGTAGCTGGGATATGCGCTCGATTCGAAATCATTTTCAATCGAGTGCGAATCGCTTGCCGTTGTATACATCGTGATATTGTGCAAATTATTATCATCGCCGAGTCGCCAGATACCACATCGGACGGCACCCAGAGCGCGGGCCGCTGCTTTCGCAATTGCTTTTGCAGCTTCTGGAAGATTCCCCTCACTCATTGCAGGGTGCTTATTAAGCGAAACGAGAGCTTCGTTATGCCTTTTCAGCATTGACTCCTGCTTTTCCATCTCCTTGATGATTGCATCTGTGTTGGCAAGCCGTTTGAATATCATTGACAAACTGCGATGATTTTGCCACGTTGTAACCACTGCGGAGATTTCGACTTGCAGACTTCCTTCTTCGTAGTAAAACCGAATGATTTCGCGGGGAAGTTCCTTGCTCGATTTCGCTTGATTCCAGAGCGCAGCGATTCGATCATGGCTGCTTATCAACGCTTCGAGTTGTTTGCACCGATCATGTTCGTCTGGAACCCAAAGAGTTTCACGAAACGCATGATTGTGCCAAAGAATTTGAGAAGTATCAATGTCGATTACAACAAACGGCTCGGCAAATTCTTGTATTAAAAGAGTTATTATCGATGTGTCAACAGAAGTTATCTTAGACATTGTACAAATAAATTGTATTTACCAAAACGGCAAAAGAAGGGCAGAAAAGGGATAATCGAAAATTGGCAAAAGTTATTTTCTTGTTCTGTCAAACAATAATGTTCATTATAAAAATATTATTCCGAAAAGCAAGCGTATGAAAAAGAGGCATAAAGAAAGTGTACCCCGAAAATTTTTTGCGTCTTTGCAACCACTTTACCAGACGATTAACTAATTTGTCGTAACAATGTTAATTAGACACAAAAGATACGACTTTATACCTAAAAAACTACTTCGTTTCGTTACTCAAAAAAACTAACGATTGTAGGGATTGCAGGGACAGCAAAAACACAAAATAAGAATTATAACAATTATACCGAATAAGCCGCCACCAAAAACATTTTGTTTTTATGTTGAAAAATTTTAAAAAATCAATATTTTCAGTATGTATTGCCTAAAATGCCATCAAGAAAATACAAGATAAATATAAAAAAACAGCTACATAGCTGGCTCTGTTGCGACATTATCACGGAGCACCCTAATGAAATGGGCTTACACCTGAATTACAGACCACCCGCCGACTCACGTCAGCGGCTCGCTATTTGGTGTTACTCGTTTTTGGTTTACTCGTTTTTCCACTACTCACTGAAAAGTGCTTCCACAAATGGGTCGGGTTCGAACACCGCCAAGTCGTCTGCGGATTCGCCGACTCCGACGTATTTTACAGGCAGACCGATCTGCTTTCGAATAGCGACGACGACGCCGCCTTTTGCGGTTCCGTCAAGCTTTGCAAGAATAATGCCGGTACACTTCACAGCCTCGGTAAAATGCTTCGCTTGGCTGATACCGTTTTGGCCAGTTGTGGCGTCGATCACCAAAATCACTTCGTGCGGTGCTTCTGGAATATGTTTGCTCATAACCCGACGAATTTTTTCGAGTTCGTTCATCAGGTTCCTTTGAGTCTGCAGCCTACCTGCGGTGTCGACAATGCAAATGTCAGCGCCGATTTCAATTGCTTTCGCAACCGTTTGGTGCGCAACACTTGCCGGATCGGTTCCTTGCGGTGCGGTAACAATTTCGACTCCGAGCCTGCTTGCCCAGACTTTAAGTTGTTCAACCGCAGCGGCCCGAAATGTATCGGCTGCACCGAGCACAACTTTGTGCCCTTCAGAAACGAACTGCGATGTCAACTTCGCAATTGAAGTTGTTTTACCGCAGCCGTTTACGCCACAAACCATTACAATTGTAGGCTTTTTGTCCGCGAACTTAATCGGATCAGCCGGCTGTGCCATGAGAACCCGCAGCTTCTCTTTCACCGCTTGAAGAATGTCGTTCATTTCGACAACACGACCACGGTAATTGGTTCGGATTTCATCGACAATTTCCTGACCGGCAGCGACACCCATATCCGTTTTAATAAGCATCTCGAACAGTTCGTCCAAAAATGCGTCGTCGATGAGCCGCCCTTTCTGCTTGAAAAGGTCGCGAATGTCCGTGTTTAACAGTCGGGTCGTCTTTTTCAGACCCTGTTTCAGTTTTTCAAAAATACCCATTGAATAAGCGAATTTCTCCCCGGCGCAGGGCTCCGGGGCTAACTACAATCTGACGTCTGAAATCTGACGTCTATTTCTTATAATCTACCCAAATATTTCTGTATTGGACTTTGTTTCCGTGTCCTTGCAGGTAAACGCCGCGAGGTTCGTTTGCTTCGCCTTTGCATCCGGGCGTTTCTTTTTCGAACTCGATGTTG
>JBOFQC010000440.1:0-5947 GCA_051660725.1 Thermoguttaceae bacterium | reverse complement strand
GAGCCAAACATCGGGCGACCACGCTGCCGCAACGGGTTCAGGTGATGTCAAAGGTGACGGAGTCGAAACTGAAAGCCAACTTGGCCCGCAGCCGGAAATCGCCGAAGATCGGTACATATTCCAAAAATTCCCGGAATATATGAAAATCAAGGCGGGAATTGATATGATACAAAAACTCGGCTTGAACCACTTCTTCGACGTACATGAAGGGGTGACAAATGACCGAACAATGATTGGCGGAAAAGAGTATATAAACTTTTCGAGTTACAATTACATCAACACGTCTGGCGACCCGGCAGTTGTGAAAGCGGCTCAGGAAGCTTGTGCAAAGTACGGAACAAGCGTTTCGGCAAGTCGTATGGTTTCCGGCGAAAAACCGGTTCACGGCGAACTTGAGTCGGAGATTACGCGGTTTCTCGGCACTGAAGACACAATTGTAATGGTTGGCGGCCACGCCACAAACGAGTCGGTGATTGGTCACTTACTTTCGTCCGAAGATATGATTTTACACGACGCACTTTCGCATAACAGCATTGTGCAGGGGGCGATTCTGTCCGGTGCGAGACGGCGTCCGTTTCCGCACAACGACTGGGAGGCAGCCGACTGGATTTTGCAAAAGCACCGAAACGATTACCGCCGTGTAATGATGATTGTTGAAGGGGTGTACAGTATGGACGGGGATTATCCCGACTTGCCGAAATTCATCGACGTCAAGAATCGGAACAAGGCGCTTTTAATGGTCGACGAAGCGCACTCAATGGGCGTACTTGGAGCGACTGGACGTGGAATCGGCGAACATTTCGGAGTTGACCGACGTGACGTTGACGTTTGGATGTGTACGCTTAGCAAGACTTTCGGCAGTTGCGGCGGTTATATTTCCGGCAGCAAGGAGTTGATTCAGTACTTGAAATACACGGTTCCCGGCTTTTTATTTAGTGTTGGCATACCGGCTCAAAACGCAGCCGCTGCACTTGCTTCGCTTAAAATTTTGGAAGCCGAGCCGCAACGGGTTGACAAGCTACGTGAAAACTCGGCTCTTTTCCTCAAAATGGCAAAGGAACGTAATCTGAACACCGGAATGAGCAAAGATTCCGCTGTTGTGCCGGTGATTATTGGCAATTCGCTGTTGTGCCTGAAACTTTCACGAGCTTTATTTGATCGCGGAATTAACGTCCAACCGATTTTGCATCCTGCCGTTGAAGAAAAAGCGGCCCGGCTAAGATTTTTCATTTCGTCCGCGCACAACGCCGAACAAATCCGCACCGTTGTCGACGCAACAGCCGAAGAACTGGAAAAACTAATGGCGTGATAATTGAGATATGACACCAGACAGCGAGCCGCCAACGTAAGTTGGCGGGTATGGTAGGCGAATAAAGAAACATTATGGAAATTTTATTCGATAATAGTCGAATTGAAAAAATCTGCACTAATCAAAAAACAACTCGTAAAGAGTTAGGAAAGGTAGGATGTGAGGTTTTGGATAGACGGCTTAAACAGATGAGTCTTGCAAACAACTTGGAATTATTACGTTATGCGCCAGGAAATTTCCATGAACTAAAAGGAAGCAGACGTAATCAAATCGCAGTGAGTTTACATGGGCTTGTTCGTTTAGTGTTTGAACCATCTCAATCCCCACCCCCGATTAAACCAGACGGAGGATTGGACTGGTCACAAATTACATCTGTAATAGTAATTGATATTACCGATTACCATTAATTTTTTTGGAGAGTGAAAGATGTCTGTAACAACCCAAGAAAGACCGATAGTAAAGCGACAACTCGTTTCCTATAAACCTGACCATTTAACTATTCTACCTCCCGGCGAGATTGTTGCCGAAAAAATTCTGGAAATGGGTTTGGGACTTAAGGAGTTAGCTGATAAATGTAATTTGCACACAGATCAAATTGTGCTTTTATTAAAGGCTGAACTTACGCTAAATGATGAATTAGCGGAACAGATAGAGGAAATTACTCAATTACCAAAAGAGTATTTGCTTAAAAGTGAAGAAACGTATCAAAAGGACATTGTTTTTCATAAAGCGAACCCCAATGTGCCTACTGTAATATGCAATATATGCGCAAATCAATTATTAGCCGACTTTTATAACCCCTAAATTAATAGAAAAATGAAACACGTAAAAATTAGTTTATTAGCAATTTTATTTATTTCGTTTGCTTCTGTTTCTTACGCAGAGGAAGGGATGTGGTTGTTTTCCAATCCACCGAAAAAAGCGATTCAGGAAAAATACGGATTCGAGATCAATGACGACTGGCTCAACCATGTACAGAAATCTTCGGTCAGGTTTGGAGGCGGCGGAAGTGCTTCGTTTGTGTCTTCGGACGGACTTGTAATGACGAATCACCACGTCGGATTCGGCTCGATTCAGAAATTGAGCACGCCTGAACACGATTATATCAAGGACGGGTTTTATGCCGAGAATAAAGAGGACGAACTTAAATGCCCGGCTTTGGAACTGGTCGTGCTTCAGGAAATAGAAGATGTGACAAGCAAAGTAAACGCTGCCGTTAAACCGGGCATGACTGCCGAAGAAGCTGAAAAAGCGAGACGTGCGGTTATGAACGAAATCGAACTCAAATCGCAGGAAGAAACCGGTTTGAAAAGCGACGTTGTTACGCTTTATCAGGGCGGAGTATATCATCTTTACCGGTACAAGAAATACGATGACGTGCGGTTGGTTTTCGCACCGGAGCAATCAATTGCGTTTTTTGGTGGCGACCCGGACAATTTCGAGTATCCGAGGTACGACTTGGACGTTTCCTTCTTTCGGGTTTACGAAGACGGCAAACCGGTCAAAACGCCGAACTTCCTGAAATGGAGCAAAAACGGTGCGGAAGACTGCGAACTTGTTTTCGTTTCCGGTCATCCTGGCCGTACTGAACGCGGGTTCACAACTGACCATGTCAAGTTTCAACGTGACGTCACTCTTCCGAAAACGCTTGAAAAACTTCGTCGTCGTGCTGTGTTGCTGAAAACTTTCGGGGAACGCAGTGCCGAGAATAAACGCCGTGTTCAAGACGAAGTGTTTGGAATCGACAACTCACTGAAAGTTCGCGGCGGAATGTTTGCCGGCTTGCAAACACCTGCTTTTATTGAGAAGAAAAATAATGACGAAAAAGAGTTTATAAGCAAAATCAACTCAACTGAAACCAACGAAGCGTACAAAATTATTGTACAGAATCTGGATAAAGTAAAAAATATATTTGATAGTTCCGATCTCCTCGAAGGAGCTAGTATATTTAACAGCCAATCTTTTGGCATTGCTCGAACACTTGTACGTCTCTCAACGGAATTGGAAAAGGAAAACTCTGAACGTCTCCGCGAATTCAGAGAGTCAAATCTCGAATCGTTAAAGCAATCACTTCTTTCAACAGCACCGATTTACGAAGACGTCGAAATCGTAAAATTAGCTGACGGGCTCAGCCTGATGATCGAAAAACTTGGCGCAGAAAATCCGCTGGTCGATGCAATTCTTGCTGGTAAATCGCCCAAAGAAAGAGCAACCGAGTTAATAAATGGCACCAAAGTCCGTGACATTGCGGTAAGGAAGGAACTAATCGAAAATGGTAAAAAATCTGATCTGTATTCAAGCGACCCGATGATTCAGTTGGCTATTCTGGTCGACGAGGAATCGCGTAAAATACGTACAGAGAATGACAAAATCCAAGAAGATTTACGTCAGGCTTACGCAAAAATCGCAGACGAAAAATTCAAGGTAAACGGTACGGACGATTACCCGGACGCTACGTTTACACTTCGGTTATCATACGGTACGGTAAAAGGTTACAAGGAAGATGACGGCACGGAAGTTCCAGCAATGACGAAAATTGGCGGAACTTTTGAACACGCAGCAGAACACGATTACAAACCGCCGTACAATTTGCCGGAAAGCTGGATGAAGTCGAAAGATAAGTTGGACTTGGAAAAACCGATGAATTTGGTGTCAACCAACGACATCATTGGCGGTAATTCTGGAAGTCCGCTTATAAACAAAGACGCCGAAGTGGTCGGTTTGATTTTTGACGGAAACATCCATTCATTGGTGTCTAATTACGCTTACACAGATGACAAGTCCCGTGCTGTGTCTGTTCACAGCAGTGCGATAATGGAGTCCTTGCGTAAGGTTTACGGAGCCGACAAACTTGCCGACGAACTTGGAAAATAAATGGCAAACATATTAAAAGAGGTCCAAAAAACATTGAAAGCCAACGCAGACGAGCAAACGCGAGTCAGTGGCCGGCGTTTTTTCAAAGAAGAAGTAAAACTGTACGGTGTCAAAACCGCAACGGTTACGATTTTGTCGAAGCAGCTTTTTACCAAGTATTTTGGAAACGCGAAAGAAGCGTCAAAGGACGAGGTTTTCATGGCTTGTGACGAACTTTGGAAATCCGGCGTTCTCGAAGAAACGTTTATTGCATGTAATTGGACGTACAGGTTTGCGAAACAGTTTTTCCCTAGTGATTTTAAGATTTTCGAAGATTGGGTGTCAAGTTACATCAAAAATTGGGCGTCGTGTGACACGTTTTGCAATCACAGTGTCGGAACTTTTTTGGAGATGTATCCGAAGTATTTGCCGGAGCTGAAAATCTGGGCGGCATCTCCGAATTTGTGGAAACGCCGCGCATCGGCGGTGTCACTTATCGTTCCGGCAAAGCGTGGGTTATTTCACAAAGAAGTATTCCAGCTTGCGAAGATTTTGTTGCATGACACCGAAGATATGGTTCAAAAAGGGTACGGCTGGATGCTGAAAGTGACGAGCCAGGCAAACGACGAGGCCCGTGAAGCAGTGTTCGATTTTGTTATGAAACACAAAAAAACAATGCCCCGTACCGCTCTCCGCTACGCAATTGAAAAAATGCCGAAAGACATGAAAGTAAAAGCAATGGAGAAGTGAAATATCGGCTTCGCTAAAATGTCAAGTTTGAAAAAATACAGCGTCTCTCAAGTTTTTTAAAAATATTCTTATAGAAAACAGAATGCTTTTCCTTTGAATAAATTCTGGAAAGCAAAATATTACTAATAAATTTTACACTTGTTAATCATGTTAAAGATCATCAACTCCGACAATACAGTTTCTGAAGTGGAAAAAGACGCAGCCGGACTCGACATACTTCGGCACTCGGCGGCGCACATCATGGCTCGGGCCGTTATGCGACTTTATGACGGTGTGCAGCTTGCGTTTGGTCCGACAGTTGAAAACGGGTTCTACTACGACTTCGCTTTGCCGCACGCGATTTCCGAGGACGATTTTCCTAAAATCGAAGAGGAAATGAAGCGGATAATTAAAGAAGACGAGCAGTTCGAACGACTCGAAATGTCGCGTGACGAAGCAATTGCGATTCTTAACACCACTGGGCAAATGCTCAAAATCGAGCATGTCAAAGAAGGACTTGCCGAACATGAAACGGTGTCATTTTACAGGCAGGGTGAGTTCCTTGATCTTTGTCGCGGACCTCATATTTTAAGACCGAGAAGCATTGGCGCTTTCAAACTCATGTCAGTTGCCGGCGCGTATTGGAAAGGGGACGCTTCCAAACAGCAGCTCCAAAGATTATACGGAACCGCATTTTTCGACAAGAAAGAGCTTTCAGCATATCTGACGCAACTTGAAGAAGCGAAAAAACGTGATCACCGCGTACTCGGAAAGCAGCATGAACTTTTCATGATTGACCAGCAAGTCGGTCAAGGGCTTGTTCTTTGGTTGCCGAAAGGTACGATTTTACGCAAACAGTTGGAAAGCTTTATCTCCAGTGAACTTGTGAAACGCGGTTACCAACAAGTTGTGACACCGGTTATCGGAAATATCGAATTATTCAAAACGTCCGGCCACTACCCGTATTATGCGGACAGTCAGTTTCCGCCAATTGCGATGCAGGATGGTGACGAGTATTTGCTTCGTCCGATGAATTGTCCGCATCACGTGATGATT
>JBOFQC010000439.1:0-2631 GCA_051660725.1 Thermoguttaceae bacterium | reverse complement strand
GGATGAAGCAGATGTTGGAACAAGAACAGCTCGGCCGGATTTTGCAGTTTCGAATCGGTTTCTTTCATGCAAGCAGTGTGAACCCGGATTCGCCGTTCAAGTGGAAACATTCGGAAACAGGCGGTGTCATACTCGATTTGGCGTCACATGTGCTTGACATGACCGATTACCTGCTCGGGCCGTTTGATTCGCTGATTGCCACGACGCAAATTGCCTGGCCGGAACGCCCACTCGCAGCTGCGGCAAGTGCGGGTTTAGCGGCTGAAATGGTTCCCGTGTGTGTGGAAGATGCGGTTTCAATTCTTGCCAAAATGGTGTCAGGTGCCAACGGCGTCATTGAAGCGACGAAACTGGCCACCGGTTCCGAAGACGAGATGCGAGTCGAAATTCACGGCACAAAAGGAGCGGTGCGTTTTAATCTGATGAATCCGCATTATCTCGAATATTTTGACGCCACTGCTTCCGATAAACCGAATGGCGGCAATTACGGCTGGCTTCAAATTGCGTGCGGGGGGAGATACGAACCGCCGCACACTGATTTCCCGTATCCGAAAGGAACTACCGGGTGGGCTCGCGCACACGTTGCCGCTTTGTCAAATTTTCTTGCCGCAGTTGCTGCCGGTAAGCAAACTTCACCAGATATCCAGCAAGGTGCGAAAATACAACGTATAATGGACATAGTACGCACTTCTCACGGCGGAATATTAGGAGTTAGGAGTTAGGAGATAGGAGTTAGAATTATCATAAAAGAGGCCATATTTCACACATTTCGCCAGCCGAAAAGAAACCGTGATTTGGACCACTCCGGCGATTTTGAGAAAAAAGTTGCGTTTAAGAAAAACACGAAAAAGTCTTATAAGCACGGCAAATTTCCTCCTATCTCCTAACTCCTTACTTCTAACTTCTACCCCTCTAACCCCAATTTTCCTCATGTTAAACGCATTTACAATTGATGTAGAAGATTATTATCAAGTGGGGGCGTTTGCGCACATGATTTCGCCGGACAAATGGGATGATTGGGAATTCCGCGTTGAAAAAAATACGTCGGAAATACTCGACATATTAAGCAAAGCAAACGTAAAAGGCACGTTTTTTATTCTCGGTTGGGTTGCCAAGCGGGCCGAATTGCTCGTCAAACGTATTGCGGCAGAGGGGCACGTTATCGCTTCGCACGGATTTTGGCACCAATTGGTTTATACGCAAACGGAACAGCAGTTTCGTGAAGATGTGAGTTCAACTCGTAAAATGCTGCAAGACCTGTCTGGACAGGAGGTTGTTTCGTACCGTGCGCCGAGCTTTTCGATTACCGCCCGCACCCCGTGGGCGCATCGGGTTCTGGTTGAAGAAGGTTACAAGTATGACAGTAGCGTCTTTCCCATTCGCCACGATTTGCACGGTAATCATAATGCTCCGACGCATATTCACAAAATTGAAACAGAGTCCGGCCCGATTATTGAGTTTCCACCAGCTGTTGTAAAATATTTAGGTCAAAATATTCCAACAGGCGGGGGCGGGTATTTCAGATTTTTTCCGTTTGAGGTTACGAAGCGAATGTTGAAATCAATCAATCGGAAAGGCCAACCATTCGTGTTTTACCTGCATCCGTGGGAAATTGATTTTGACCAACCACGCATTCTCGGCGCGCCGTTTAAAAGCAAGTTCAGACATTACGTCAACTTGAAAAGAACGAAATCACGTTTGGAAAGGTTGCTGAACTCTTTTACTTTTGCGCCAATGGAAACCGTTTTACACGAAACGGCAATTTCTGCTTCCGGCGTAAAATAATTTCGCTGCACAAAAATCTCTGCTGCGCTGACAGACCTGTAACCAAATTTATACAGGTCTTGATTCTTGCCCAAATAGCAAATACAATAATCTTTTTGTTGGTAAGTTCTTCCGTTATCGGAACATCTAAATAAGTCTGACTTTAACGCGTGTATAGATATGATTAGCAGTGAACAATTGACTCGTGAAATCGAGCATCTGTTGAAGACGTCACCTGTACTGAAATTGTCGAAAGATTTTACAAAGCAGCTTCCAGAGCAGTTGAAAATCTCTCTTGGGATTACCGATAAGTCCGCTGTTAAAGACGTGGCAGCCGCAATTGAGCCGCATCTTGGCGCAAAGTACGAAATTCTAAAGCCGAACTCGTCAAGTTATGTTCTTGCAACGAGAATTGAAACCGAAGCGGCAATTCGTCAAATCGGCGAAGCAATTCGGCAGTGTGTTCAACAATTAGGTACCGACGGCACGATTTCCGTGAAACTGCTTGCGGAAAAATTATCTGAAAACGTCAAATGGAACATTTCGCTCTGTCTCGGACTCGCAAAATTGGCTACTGCAACTGAGGTTACGAAAATCTGCAAATCGTATCTTGATTCTCAATTATTCTATTTTTCAGATTCAAAAATTGCGAAAGTTGCGATAAAAATTCCAGAGTCAGAATTGATACCGCGAATTATACAAAGTGTACAGGAGCAATTTGAAAAATTCTCAGGTAACAAAGCGGCAGTGTCAATTAAACAGCTGTACGAAAATCTTTCGGACAGGACACTTACGGATTTACTTCTGGTATGTAAAGGAACAACCGGCGCAAAAGAGGCTCTGCTTATAAAATTCTGCAAGGAGAAA
>JBOFQC010000438.1:0-3279 GCA_051660725.1 Thermoguttaceae bacterium | reverse complement strand
GGTAAACTTATGTACGCCAGTCACACTTCATTAAAAGAAGATTTTGAAGTAAGTTGTAAAGAAATCGATCTTTTGGTCGAACTCGCTCAAGGAATCGGTGTCGAAGGTGGAGTTTACGGTTCTCGGATCACCGGCGGCGGTTTCGGCGGGTGTACGGTTTCTCTTGTACGAACCGACAAAGTCGACGCAATTTCGCAGGCCATTCGTAAAGGCTACAAATCACGTACTCGACCAGAACCGACTATTTTCGCTACTCACCCAGGTAAAGGTGCCTGCACTGTTAAAGTTTAATTTGTCTTTTGCGTTTTGCCGCTGAAGACTGTCTTTTAGACGAATATTATACTGCATTTAATCAGCGGGATTAATTAGCGAACCGCCAACGTAAGTTGGCGGGTATTCCACTTCGAAAGTCGTTCCAATTTCAAAACGTCAGAACATTTTTTAGTTTTATCGCTGAAAAATCTTTTTTATTTGACAAGGAGTTTGTCCAATTACGCTACCATTCCTCGGCAAAACCTCTTTTATCGTTACATCTTAACAAAAAATACCGATTCAGGCGATACAATCGAAAAAAACCGGTTTTTTTTAACAGAATCGTTTTACCAAATGATCGGTAATATCCGAAAAACAGGGTAAGCAGTTAGATTCGCTAGATTCGTAATAACCGATTCAACTTGAATCAGACGTGCAATAAGATGAAAAACCGGGTGGATGTGCCGTGCTAAACGGATATACCGCAGGTGGTCAAAGTGTTGTAGTTTACTCGCTCGGGAAAACCTTGCTTTTGCCGCAGGGTAAAGTAAGGAAAACTACAGTTCAATGACTACGCATGGTAAAATTACACCACGAAGGAATATTTGTAACCCAGTTGACCCAAAATTAGGAGGAGACTCATGCGACATTTTTTAGTCTTTTCATTGGCCGCTTGTGTGATAGCCGCTTCGGCTGTCAGTGTGCGTGCCGATAATCAAGCGACCGCTGAAATAATCGCGAGTAGCTTGAGTGATCAATTCCCTGATGCGGATATAACAGTTCGTTTTCAGGACGGTAAGGTTTGGCTGCAGGGAGAACTTGTCAGCAAAAGCGAAATGCAGAAAGCGGTCAAACTCGTCTCCTCTATTGACGGTGTGGAAACCGTTGAGAATGAAATGATCGTTTCCGGCGGTAATGGATCAGAACTTGACGCTCTTCCGAGCTTGATAAAAGAGTATCCGACTACCCCAAAAATTAGCAATGGCAAAGCCGCTCCGATGCCGATGTCGGTTACTACCGCTGGTGGTGTTGGATACGATAACGAAGTGAACCAAGTGGCACACGGTCGCGGAATGCGAACATTTACGCCAGCACCGCCGCAAGTTCAAGCTGTTCCACGTATTCAGCAAGCCCAACCAGTCAAACAAGCGATCCCAGGTACCACACATCCGGCAACAATCGAAACAGATTCGGACGCTACTGAAATTGTGAACGAAAGTATGAGTGGTCCGATTGTTTATCAGGGCACAAATGGCGTTCGCCAACCGGCTCTTGCAATGCGTGATCGTTCGCCGTTGGCACTTCGTCAGCAAGTGACACGTGGTCCTCGTGACTACATGTCCGAAGAAGTTGCTTATACCGGTGGTTATCCCGCCGCTCCGGCAAATGGTGCTTTCGTTGGTGGAACTCAACCCAACCTTCCTCCGTATGCATGGCCGAGTTACGCTGCTCATCCAAACTATGCACAGGTTACATACCCGAAAAAATACGAAGGATGCACTTGGCCGAACATTGGACCGTTCTATCCGTACCCGCAGCCGCCGCTTGGTTGGAGAAAGGTGACAATGGAATGGCATGATGGTAATTGGTTCCTGGATTTCGATGATGGTTCGAGCAAAGGTCCATTCTCGCCGCTCTTCCGTCAGCCGCACAGATATAGCTACTAAAGGTTGTCGAACAGAAACTCAAAAGTAACAAACTTTCAGCCGGGGCATTTTGTCCCGGCTTTTTTATGTTAGATTAGACAGCAGACGTCAGACATCAGGCGTCAGATATCTAACGTCGAATTTCCCGTAACCGTTCACGGTTTATTAAAGAGTTGGAAGTTAGACTGCAGGTAATTTCGAATCACCTGCTCACCTGCTCACCTGCTCACCTGCTCACCTGCTCACCTGCTCACCTGCTCACCTGCTCACCTGCTCACCTGCTCACCTGCTCACCTGCTCACCTGCTCACGAACGTCTAACGTCTATTAAACCTTTCCCGTTATTAACAAAATCGAATTCCGTCAATGTCACTTATTATCGAAGAAGTACGAGAAGACCAGCCGGTTGAAAACGCTCGTCCATTTACAATCAATGTTTCGTCACGTGTTAAGCGGTTACCGCCGTATCTTTTTGCCGAGCTTAATAATCTGAAGTACGCCAAACGGAAAGCAGGTGATGACGTAATCGATTTGGGTATGGGAAGTCCGTCCGACCCGCCGTCTGAGAAGATAATTGACAAGCTGATCGAGTCGGCCCGCGACCCAAAATTGCATGGATATTCGCACGCGAAAGGGATGTTCAAGTTACGCCGGGAAGTTTGCTACCGATATGACAGAAAATACGGTGTCAAACTCGACCCCGAATTGAATTCGGTTGTCTGTCTCGGATCGAAAGAAGGTTTTTCGCACATGTGTCTGGCACTGCTTGGTGCTGGTGACACCGCAATTGTGCCCGCCCCTTCATATCCGGCTCACATGTACGCCGTTGCTCTTGCCGGCGCAAACGAACTTTTATTTGATGTCACGGACCCGGAAAAATTGCTCTCTAATGTTGCGAACACTTGCGAACACCTTTATCCGAAACCGAAACTTCTGGTCGTTAATTACCCGCACAATCCAACAGCAACTGTAGTTGACAAGGAGTTTTATGTTGACGTCGTGAAACTTGCCAAAAAGTATGGGTTCATGGTGATAAGTGACACCGCTTACGCCGACGTATGTTTTGACGGATACAAATGCCCGAGTTTCCTTTCCACGCCCGGCGCACTTGATGTTGGTGTCGAACTTAGCACAATGAGCAAAGGTTACAGCATGGCCGGCTGGCGTGTCGGTTTCTGTTGTGGAAACAGCGAGATGATCCGTGCGTTGTCGACGATTAAAAGTTACTACGATTACGGGACTTTTGCACCGATCCAGATTGCCGCGTTTTTTGCACTCCGTGATGGTGACGACCTGGTCGTTGAACAAGCGAAAGTGTACCAAAAACGACGTGATGTGCTGTGCAACGGTTTGAAACGAATCGGTTGGCCAGTTGTGAAACC
>JBOFQC010000437.1:0-7603 GCA_051660725.1 Thermoguttaceae bacterium | reverse complement strand
GCCGGATTTTCACCATTTGTTATTTACAGGCACTTTGTAGTACGACCTCCATTCCAGCTGTTATTTTTCTCATCTACGCCACTTCTGGAAATACCCAAATAAACACGAAAAAACTGCTCTTGCCCGAATTGTCACATTTCTGCTAGAATACGCCCCTTCATTATTAATTGTTCGATTCGGCAAAGCAGGACGCGAAAGGAGGGCAAGGATGCCCAGTTTTCAAAAGCGGTCGTATTTTACACGATTCATCAAATATTTTTTTGTAATATCAGCCACTTTTCTTTTAAGTGGCGCGAATACTTTCTGCACACTTGGAGTACTCTGTTCTTCTGGTTTTGCGCAGACAGCGCAAATAAATTCGCATATCCCCGTTGTGGAGGTCGAGAGCAGACCACGTGAACTTGAAGCATTTGCTGCCGGACTGAACAATCAAGCACGACAATCCCGTGTTAAGGATAGTACGGTAACGGACAACAATTTCAGCACCGAAACCGGGCTGCGACCAATTACGTCGCCGCAGCAACCAGCCACCACTAATAATAATGGCGAGCAAAGTGGCAGGCCGCAGTTCGATAATTCGGCCCCGGTCAGGAATGTACGAGGGGGCAGGGATACCGCCGCTAAACCGATTCCGTTGAACAACGCCGCGCAAAATAGAGTAACAACGGCAACGCAACAGCGAAGCAACAGACCGGAAATTGTTACGCAAGCCAGATTCAACAGTGAATCTGACACCGAAACCGCCGCTGATACCGAAACCGAAGCGAACGATTATGCTGAAAACCCTGAAGCAAATATGCGTGACACCACTGATATCAACACGAATGTCACCGGAAGAAGTGTTCGTAATGAAAGCATAAAAGATCAGCGAGAACCGGGGTTCGCAAAAGAAAATAAGTCCGCTGTAAATACTTCGCCAGCTTCGTCTGGCAGCTCAATTGATGCGTTAGGCGAATTCGTTGAAGAAGATGATGAAGCGGAACAGGATTCGTTCATTTCCAAAATGATGAACGCGAAAGATAAAACGTCCAAAATGGTCGGATTTACGTCAAAAAAAGACATCATGCCGCTTGTTTCCGTTGTCGGTACTTTGTGTTTGGTTCTAGGTTGCTTTTTCGTGTTCGCAATGCTGCTAAAAAAAGTCAGTCCGAAAACGGGAGGATACCTGCCTCGTGAAGCTTTCGAGTGTGTTGGTCGTTTCACATTAAACTCCAAACTGCAATTGAATTTGTTACGGCTCGGTAACCGCTTGATTTTAATTGCCGTCACGCAGGACGGAGGACTTGAAACCATTACGGAAGTCGAGCACCCGGATGAGGTTGTGCAGATTCTCGGCATGTGTCGCAAACTTGATCCGAATAGTTCAACTGCTCAGTTTAAAACGGTGCTAAACGAATTTGCGCAGGAAAAAACTTCGGGAGGTTTTTTCGGTTTCGATCAACAGAAACAACCACGTCGTGCCGGTAAATCACAAGCCCAGCAGCAGTATTCGCTTTCGAGCATGTTATCAAGTGGAAACCTGTACGGGTAATTAAAACGAATTGTAGCCGTTCACGGCAGAATTTAGGAGATAGGAGTTAGGAGATAGAATATATCATAAAAAAGGCGATGTCTCATAATTTTTGTCAACAAAAATTAACGTCTCGTTTGGAAAATTCTGGCAGTATAATTTTAAATCATTTTATAAAAAATGCGAAAAAAACCTAAAAACACGGAAAATTTCCTCCTAACTCCTATCTCCTTAACTTCTAACTCCTTAAAAACCGTTCACCGAATACCATGAAAAACACGCCACTACTATTAACACTGTTTTTGTTGCTGATATCAAGCGGACAAGCTGTGGCGCAACGGACGGATTACTCTGCGATAACGCAGCCGAATCCGCCAACGACGCAAGTTGGGAATTACGGTTATCAGCCGTATATTCCAGATCACGACGGTATGCTTGTCGGAGGTGGTGCCAGAGATAATGGGGTCTCTATTAATCTGCCGAACAAATACGATTCGAGAACAGAAGGGGAACCGGAACCACCCTTGTCGTTACAGTTGCCCGATGCGCTTAAGAAAAACGTCGGTTTCTGGAGCAGTCCGGAAGGCATGGTGTCAACACTGCAAATCATGCTCGTGTTGACCGTGCTGACGCTTTCGCCGGCAATTGTCATGATGACCACTTCGTTTATACGAATAACGGTTGTTCTCTCAATTTTGCGACAAGCCATTGGTACAGGGCAACTTCCGCCGAGCCAGGTTATCACAGGTCTGGCACTTTTCATTACGCTTATGATAATGACGCCAACCTGGCAGGTTGTGTACCGTGATTCAATTCTGCCGTACACCGAAAGGCAAATCAGTCTTGAGGAAGCGTATGACATCGGTGAAAAACCGATACGTGAATTCATGTGTGCGCAAATAGAACGAACCGGAAATTACGACGACATCTTACTGTTCATGCGGTACATAAAAGACGTGCCGCCGCCGAAAAACAGATACGAAGTCCCCTGGCGAGCACTGCTGCCTGCTTTTATGTTGAGCGAACTTAAAACGGCTTTTTTGATCGGATTCATGATATTCCTGCCTTTTTTGATACTCGACATGGTTATTGCCAGCGTCATGGTGTCAATGGGTATGATGATGCTTCCGCCTGTTATGATATCACTGCCGTTTAAATTAATGTTATTTGTGCTAATGGACGGCTGGCGACTGGTCGTCCAATCACTACTCGACAGTTTCATAGATAAAATTTAACAAAAGGCGTTAGGCTTTAGGCATTAGGAAAGTAAGTCTTTACCTGATGTCTGGCGTCTGACGTCTGACATTTGTCACCTGAATGGACCAACAACTTGCAATTGACATGTGCCGTGGCGCGATTTGGCTCGGACTTCTGATTAGCCTGCCGATACTTGTATCTGGCGTGCTGATCGGGCTTATGCTCGGTCTGTTTCAGGCACTTACGCAAATTCAAGAGCAGACAATCGCGATTGTTCTGAAAATTGTTGTGATGATTCTGGTCGGTTCGCTGCTTCTTCCCTGGATGACGCAGATGATGATCGAATATTCAACCGACCTGTTGGAAAGCATTTCAACCATTTTGACACCAACACTGTAGGAATATAGGCATTTAGCGAAAAATGAACTGGCTTTATCTGATAGACACATCCCGCGTTTTGGTTTTCGCACTGGTATTAACCAGGGTGAGCGGGATCGTCATCGCTGCGCCGGTTTTTGGAGGTAGTGACATACCGCTACAGTTTCGTGCGTTGCTTTCGTTTTGCCTTGCCATTTTAATCATGCCGTCGCAATGGTTTCTGTATGTGCAGGAACCGAGTTCCCTGCCAGGCTTTGTACTTTACATAGGCGGCGAACTTTTAATCGGTCTTTCAATTGGACTTGGCATCAACTTCCTTTTTACCGCAATGTTCATGGCCGGTGATATGATTGGCCGTATTGGCGGTTTGACGTCATCACAGCTTTTTGATCCGACATCCGGCGAACAGGTCCCACTTTTAGGGCGTTTCTTGCAACTCCTTGGAGTTACAGCATTTGCGTGTGCCGGAGGGCTTCGGTTACTAATGGCCGCGTTGCTTGATACTTTCGAAACAATTCCGGTTGGTGACGGTTTGGTTCGCGTGACGGTTGCACAAGCTATGATATCAATTGTAAGCGTAACATTTGGCGTAGCATTCAGAATTGCCGCACCGGCAACGGTTGGTATTCTTATTGCCATGACGGTTATGGGAGTGCTTGGCCGAACATTGCCGCAGTTGAACTTGATGTCAGTCGGATTCGGTATCAACACGATAATAATGTTTGTTATCCTGTTTTTTTCAATCGGTACTGCTGTTTACTGTTTTCAAGAGCGGTTTGTTTACGTGCTTGAGCTTCTTTTCGACAGTTTCCACACGCCGCTTCAAACCGAGTGGATCGAATGAAAATGCGGCGAATATTTCCTCTCGCCACTTGAAAACCAAACTTTTATGGATTGTACCCCATAAAAGTTGCGATATTTAGGGATTTGACATAAAAATTTGCATTTTGCGGAAGCGTACACAAATGTTCTAACCGTTATATATCCAGATAATATAGAGGAATTTTTGCTTACTCATGCTTAACGTAGAAGAACAAATAGCCTCCGTGATGCCGGTTCGGCTAGTCGGAAGTGTCGTGGAAACTCTCGGCATGACGGTATCCGTTGTCGGATTTCCCGCGCCGGTCGGTGCTGTTGCGCAAATTGAACGGGCTGGTACCGAACCGTTGTTTGCCGAAGTTATCGGGTTTAAAGATCAACAAACGATTCTTTATCCGTACAACGACGTCGCTGGTATCAGGCGGGGAAACCGCGTTCTGCTGGCAAAAACTGTTCCGTGGCTTCGTGTAGGTGAAGGGCTGCTTGGACGCGTAATCAATCCGGAAGGCCGAGCAGTTGACGGAAAACCGCAGCCGATTCTTAGTGACCGGGTACATTTCAATAACCGTCCGCCGGAACCGTGTAGCAGACCGAGAATCAACTCGATTCTGTCAACCGGTGTTCGAGCAATTGACGGCATGTTCACATGCGGACGCGGTCAACGAATCGGTATCTTTGCCGGCTCTGGTGTAGGAAAAAGCGTAACACTGGGCATGATGGCACGTTACACAAACGCCGATGTGATCGTAATCGCGCTTATCGGTGAACGTGGTCGTGAGCTTAACGACTTCATTGAACGCGATCTTGGTGCCGAGGGGTTGAAAAAAAGCGTTGTCGTGGTGGCAACTTCAAACGAGCCGGCACTTATGCGAGTTCGGGCACCAGCCACGGCAATGGCAATTGCGGAGTATTTCCGTGATCAGGGAAAAGACGTTCTCGTGTTAATGGATTCGCTCACTCGTTTGGCAATGGCTCAGCGTGAAATCGGACTTGCGGCTGGTGAACCGCCGACGACGCGTGGTTATCCGCCGTCCGTGTTTGCAATTCTGCCGCAATTGGTTGAACGAGCGGGCCGTTCCGCACTCGGAAGTATCACTGCGTTTTTCACGGTTCTCGTTGAAGGTGACGACACGAACGACATCATAGGTGACACCGTTCGTGGACTTCTTGACGGGCACCTTTGGCTTTCCCGAAAGTTAAGCACACGCGGTCACTATCCGGCAATTGATCCAATTGAAAGCATAAGCCGTTTAATGCCGGACATTTGCGACCCTGAGCACCTGAAAGCTGCAAGAACTCTAAGACGCTTGTTAGGCCTGTACCTTGACAACGAAGATTTGATATCAATCGGCGCGTACAGAGCCGGAAGCAATGCCGAAATCGATTACGCAATCCAGATGAAACCGCTTATTGACCAGTATTTACAACAAGCGGTGAGTGACCACGCTCAGTTGGATGAATCAATCGTCAGTATTAAAAAACTCGTTTTTGGAGATCAGGCGGCAGCGGGATAGGTGAAACAAAAATACCAGCGAGCCGCCTGCGTAAGCTGACGGAAAATAATAGGTGATAAGTGATAAGTCCAAATTTCACCTTTTCACCTGCTTACCTGCTTACCTGCTCACCTATCTCCAAAATTCTGCCGTGAACGTCCTCCTTCTATTTTACTGGTGACGTTGCCGCTTGGGAAATTGAAATGCGGCGATTCTTCGGAATCGAAATCGATTTTTTGCTGGAAAGATACGGGCCGGTAACAGATGTTTTCTTTTTTGACACCACTTTCGGAGAACCAGCCGCAACGATTTCGCCGCCGAATTTTCCAGCTTTCGGACCGAAATCGACAAGTGTGTCCGCCCCTTCAATTACTTCTTTGTCGTGTTCAACAAGCAACAACGTGTTACCGAGGTCGCGTAGTTTATGCAACGCGGAAACAAGCTTCATGTTGTCACGCGGATGTAATCCAATTGTCGGTTCATCCAACACATAAAGCACGCCGACGAGTCCGCTACCGATTTGCGCAGCAAGCCTGATACGTTGCGTTTCACCACCAGAAAGTGTCGGTGAAGGTCTCGAAAGCGTCAAATACTCAAGTCCGACGTCGATCAGGAACCGGAGCCGATTATAAACTTCCTCCAACAAGTCGCCTGCAATTTTTCGTTCGGTGTCATTCGGCACCCAATCTTCGAACAACTTAATCAAGTCAGCAAGCGGACGACGACACATCTGATCCATTGTTTCGCCGAGAAAACGAACAGCGGCAACGTCATCCCGGAGCCTGCTTCCTAGGCAGACGCCGCATTCGACTTCGTCAACCATGTATTCGAGCCGGCCACGAAGAGCAGGCACGAGCCGTCCCGCTTCCTCAAGTGCCGGATAAAGCCCCTTGAACTGAAACTTGAAATGAAACTGCGTCGGCAGTGTGTTCGATGTGGTGTCAGTTGAAAACCAGGTGTCACCGGTGCCGTGAAAAATCATGCGGCGAAATCTGGCGTCAAGTTGGTCGAACGGCACGTCAATTGGTATTCCCGTCTTTTCAGAAAAAGCGGCTAGCATAACGTTGAATAACGGCTCGTTCACGTCGGGGAAAAGAGCAACCGCACCTTTTGCAAGTGTTAGTTTCGGGTCACGGATAAACATTAGCGGGTTGGCACCACTTTGCACGCCAAGACCTTCACAGTGCGGGCACCAGCCGAGCGGCGAATTGAACGAAAAATGGTGTGGTGTCAACGGCTCGAAACTACGTCCACAACGGTCACACGACAAGTGCCTGCTTTGTTTCATCATTTTCCAATCCGCTTCGTCGCGTTTTGGATCGACTTCGATTACGTGCACGACACCATTCCCGAACTCAAGTGCGGTTTCCACTGATTCGGAAATTCTGCCACGCCCGCTTCGGTCTTCGCTTAACACGATTCGGTCAACGATAACTTCAACGGCGTATTTGCGGCGTCTATCCATTTCCGGCACGGCGTCAAGTTTGTACGTTTTTCCGTCAACCCGCACACGAACAAAGCCAGCTTCTTTGAGCCGATTCCAAAGCGTTTGGTACTGCTGGCCGACATCAACGATTAACGGTGCCGCGATCAAGAGCCGCTTGTTCGGGTCAAGCATCATTATCTTCGCAACGATTTCGTCAAGCGACTGCGTACCAATTGGAATGTTGCAGTCCGGGCAGTACGGCACACCAAGTCGTGCAAAAAGCACACGGAGATAATCGTGAATCTCAGTGACGGTGCCAACTGTACTTCGGGGCGAATGTGACGCCGCCTTTTGTTCAATTGCAATTGCTGGTGACAAACCGTCAATTTGCTCGACTTTCGGCTTTTGCATTTGGCCGACAAATTGCCGGGCGTACGAACTCAGACTTTCGACGTACCGACGTTGTCCTTCCGCATAAATCGTATCCATTGCAAGCGACGATTTGCCGCTTCCGCTCGGGCCACAAAACACGGTCATTTCGCCGCGTGGAATGTCAACGGAAACACTTTTCAAATTGTGTTCTTCGGCACCACGTACTGTTATTGCGTTGACACCAGGAATAGCGCCGGCGTCAGTTTTTTGTGAAGTTCCGGCTTTCTTGTGTTTAAGGGTTTTATTGTCAACGTTACCGGTTTTGTCATTATCAACTGTGTTTTTCCCGCCGTTTGTATTTTGCGATTTCGTAATTGTTTTTCCCAAAAACTCGGCTGTGTACGAATA